>JAUXFS010000039.1 GCA_030622775.1 Rhodospirillales bacterium
CGGCCGATCGCTCGATGGAGATGACGGCGACCATCGACAAAGGGGCGATCCTGCCGAACGCGTTGCCCGATCCCACCGCGCTCGAGAACGAGTTGCGCCGGGCGTTGCGTGACAAGGTGGGCAAACCGACGTTCATCGATGCACGGACGATGGTGGGGCACGTCGTCATCAAGGTGCAACTGCCGGAACGCGTGCTGACGGTGATGACTCCCCGGGAACGACTGTTCAGCTCGACCATCTACATCTTCATTCTGTGGACGGTGGGCGGCACGCTGATTCTGTTGGGAGTGGCGACGATCTTCATGCGCAACCAGGTTCGGCCGGTGCTCCGCCTCGCCCGGGTCGCGGACGCGTTCGGCAAGGGCCGCGACGTGCCCAACTTCAAACCCGAGGGTACCCGGGAGGTGCGTCAGGCGGCGATGGCGTTCATCGCGATGCGGGCGCGGATTGTCCGCCAGATCAGCCAGCGCACCGAGATGCTCGCCGGCGTGTCCCACGATCTGCGCACGCCGCTGACCCGGATGAAGCTGCAACTGGCGATGATGGGGGAAGACGACGGCGTGATCGCGCTGAACGAAGACGTCGCCGACATGGAGCGCATGCTCGAGGGCTATCTGGCCTTCGCCCGCGGCGAGGGGCGGGAAAATCCCGAGCCCCACGACGTCGTCGCGCTGCTCGGCGAGGCGGTGCGGCAGGCCCGGCGCAAGGGCGGCACCGTCGACCTGGACGCGAAAGGAGAATTCCAGGTGCCGCTCCGTCCCAGCGCCTTTCTCCGCTGTATCACCAATCTGCTGGAAAACGCCCAGCGCTACGCCACCCACGTTTCCGTCCGCGTTCACAAGCGCGCGAAGGGTATCGAAGTGGTCATCGACGACGACGGCCCCGGTATTCCCCTCGACAAGCGCGAGGAGGTGTTCAAGCCGTTCTTCCGTCTCGAAAGCTCGCGCAATCCGGTCACCGGGGGCGTCGGGCTCGGGCTGACCATCGCCCGCGACGTGGTGCGCGGTCACGGCGGCGACATCTTTCTCGGAGAATCGCCGAGCGGCGGGCTCAGGGTCCGGCTACGGCTGCCGCTCTGAAAGTTCCTCCGACAACGTATGCTGTTGGCCGCCGTTCCACGAGGGCGAGGCCTTGCCGACCATGTCGCCGATCTCCCGCTCGGTGAGATCCGCCAGATGTTCAATCGCCGACGCCCATTCCTCGACGCTCCGCCAGTCGTGACGGTAGAGGACGCGGTTCATGTCCTGAAGGTTCGCCATGTAGGTCTCCCACCAAAGCCTGCAACGTTGGTTTCGGGCGTCCGATCCTCGAACGCCGCAACCGGGTACCGGGAAAAACACATCCTCCAAGGACGCTCCGAGATCGCCAAGAGCAGGCTTGTTCTAGGTCTTCAGCCTTGGCCTGTTTGCCGGGCGTCGGCGTTTCGACGCGAGCGGGCTCTCTCTTTTGAGCGCGTGACGCCATGCTCCCGTCCCGAGAGGACGGGGTCAAGGCAAATACCGCGGCAAACCACAAGATGTTGTGAGCAATAGACTATTTACTTCGAGATCTCGACTACGAGGGGTGCGGACGGATCGCGGCCCGCCGAATCGCCCGCTATAACCGAATCGGCGGCGACGAGCGGGCGTTTGCAGGGTACCCGCAACCCTCGATTTCATGGTAGTCGGTACCATATGTCAGACCTGGACCACGAGTGATCTGGCTTCCCGGCCACCTGCGTTGACCGCGGACACCCCTGAGCGAACGAACAGGATCGACACGCCATGGCAAACGAAAACCCGCACGCGGATCCGGACATCGCCACGACCAGCGAAACCATCGAGGTGCTGCACAACCGCGTCAGCGTGCGCGCGTTCAAGCCCGAGCCGGTGTCCGAGGCGCAGATCGAGGCGGTGCTGAGGGCGGCGTTGCGCGCTCCCACCTCGTCCAACATCCAGGCGTACAGCGTGGTCGTCGTCCGCGACGCCGAGTCGCGGCGGCGGCTCTCGGTCGCGACCGGCAACCAGCCGCATGTGGCGGAAACCCCGGTATTTCTGGCTTTCTGCGCCGATCTGTCGCGAATCGAGCGGGCGATGCGTCGCCATGGCCACAGCCTCGACGACAACAATCTCG
Source organism: Rhodospirillales bacterium (assembly GCA_030622775.1). Taxonomy (GTDB): domain Bacteria; phylum Pseudomonadota; class Alphaproteobacteria; order Rhodospirillales; family Defluviicoccaceae; genus JAUXFS01. The sequence goes on from JAUXFS010000039.1 coordinate 2,113, forward strand.
AGTTGGGCCTGGTATCGGCGATCGACGCCTCGCTGGTCGGCATGTCGGCCTATCTGGCGGCCGATTCCCTGGGACTCAAAGGGGTGATGATCGGCGGCGTGCGCAACGATCCGGCCGAGGTGGCGCGAATTCTCGATTTGCCGCGCCGGGTTTATTGCGTGTTCGGCATGTGCCTCGGTTGGCCACTGTCGACGCCGCCGCGGAAACCGCGGATGGACTACCATGCCGTCGTCCATTTCGAGCGGTATCGTCGGGATGGAGTCGACGAGGCGCTCGACGCCTATGATGCGGTGTTGGCCGCGCACTACCGGGGGCTGGGCAAGCCGGCGGCCGCCGACTCATGGACCGGCGAAATCGACACCAAGTTCAGTCGCCCACAGCGCGACCACCTGCGCCGGGCGCTTCGGGAGATGGGGTTCGATTTTCGTTGAGCGGCCGGCTCTCCAACCGCCGTCATCGACGTCTCCGCGACCCCTAGAACAGCCGCCCGCCGTTCGGAACGTCCTGGTCCGGCGCGATCAGCACGACCTCGCCGTCGGCGTCGGGGAAGCCGAGGACCAGCACCTCGGACATGAATTTGCCGATCTGGCGGGGAGGGAAGTTGACGACCGCGGCTACTTGGCGGCCGATCAGGGTTTCGGGGGCATAGTGCCGGGCGATCCGCGCGGAAGTTTTTTTCGTTCCCAACTCGGGGCCGAAATCGATCCACAGCTTGATCGATGGTTTGCGCGCCTCCGCATAAGGCTCGGCCCTGAGCACGGTGCCGGCGCGGATATCGACCCTGGCGAAGTCGTCATAGGAGATGGACGCGGGGGAAATGGACAAGGGCTGTCTCTTGGGCTGACGGCGCCCTGACGGCGCGGTCCCCGGGGCGAGGCGAGGGGCCGGGGCGCCGCGTGAAAAAGCGTACGGCCGCCCCGTCGGGGCGGCCGCTTGGAACGCTGTCGCGGTTGCGCTTACTGCTTGAGCTTCAGCACCAGACCCTTGAACTCTTCCAAGGACTGGGTAATGCGGGTGTTGATGGTGGTGCCGGCCTCTTCCTGAGACTTGGCGACCATCTCGGCAAGCTCGCGCATGTTGGAAAGCGCCCGCTCGAAGGCGTCCTTGGCGACTTCGGCCTGCTTGGCCGCGGCTTCGGGCGGCGAGCCGCTCTTGGAAACCGATTCCACCGCCTTGGTGGCTTCTTCCATGGTCTCTTTCAGGATTTCCGACTGGCGCCGCGCCACCGCCTGTACGCCTTCGAAGGCAACGCGATTGGCATTGGTCAGCGCTTCCATGTTCTTTCGCTGACCCGCCATCAGCGCATCCATGTCGACGCCGGGCAGCTTGTACTGCTGCATGAAATTCTGGAATTGATCGGTGAGTTTGGTCATGTCGAACTCGCTCATGAGCTTCGTCATGTCGGGGAATAATTCTGGGCTTTTAGCCATGGCCACTCCTTCGCCCGTTCTGCCGGGCACGTAAAAAACGGTTGACGAGCGGAATATCCGCCAACCGGCCGCTTGAGTCAACAATTATGTTGCACTGCACAATAAATTCTTGTTGCAGTGCAACATACCAGTTACGCATTGATAACAAATAATAATATCGTGAACGGCGGTTGGGATCACGAAGCAATGCGGGTGTCGGTGCTGGCCGCCGGGTCGTGAAAGGGGGAAAAATGCCGAGGCGAGGTCCGAATCGATAGATCCGGCGCGGATTTCATACCAACCTGCGCTGATATCAGCCTTCGGCGGGGGCCTCGGCCTCCGGAACCCCTTGATCTCCGTCCGAGCCCCGCGGCAAGCCTCGCGACCGCGAGCGGCAACAACGGATCAGGCTCTCCGCCCGTCGCAGACCCTGGTCGAGGCTGGCCATGGTTCGGGCCATGTCGGCGCTGTCGTCACGCAGCCACACCCGCAGCGTGTTGAGATAGATCAGGATCACCCCGTTGACCCGGATCGCGCCCCTCAGCCCGGAGGAGGACAGACCGGCCGCTTCCACCATCCACGCCATTCCGTTGACGAACTGCGGCGCCGTCGCCAGGACCGCGGCCGGATTGGAAGGAAGATCCCGCAAAATCCCAGCCACGGCGTCCTTGTGCGGGGTCAGGGCATCGAACCGCCGCATCAGAACCTCGAACAAACGGTCGCGGACGGAGTCCTCTTTCTCGGTGGTGCCGCCGGCCAACACCTGACGGTCGATGCGGGCGATGAAGCCGGCGAGGATGGAGGCCTTTGTCGGATAGGCGGCATGGACCTCGGCGAGGGAAACACCGGCTTTGCCGGCGATCTCGGCCAGTGACAGCGAACGCCAGCCGCCGGCGGCGGCCAGTTCGAGGGCCGCTGACAATATCCGATCCGAAACGTATGCCTTGCGTGCCATCGCAGCCTCTGCAACGGAAAAAGATCTTCCGATTATATCAGCAGCGGTCGTTCATATCTAAGCACAAAATCCCGTCGGATCTCGCGAGGGCCTCCGGTATCTACGCCAGCTCGGCCAATTCGCGGCTCCGCTTGCGAGCCGCTTCGACGGCGGCCGTCATCAGTGGCTCGAGACCGCGCGAGCCCATCAGAACCTCCAACGCCGCCGCGGTGGTTCCGCCCGGGCTGGTCACGTTCCGACGCAAGACCTCGGCCGGATCCTCGGAACGGTGCAGAAGCTCGCCGGCGCCGGTGACGGTGATTCGCGCCAGCCGTTCGGCGAGGTCGGCGGGCAGGCCGGCGTTCATTGCCGCCTTGGTCAAGCATTCCACCAGGAAGAAAACGTAGGCCGGGCCGCTCCCGGATACCGCGGTCACCGGATCCATCAACGCCTCGTCCTCCACCCAGGCGACGGCGCCGACCGCCTCCAGAAGCCGGGAGCAAAGCGCCCGCTGCTCGGCGGTGGTCCGGCTGTTGGCGCAGGCTACGGTGATGCCGCGGCGCACCGCCGCCGGCGTATTGGGCATGGCGCGGACGACGGCGGCCTTACCGCCCAGACCCTGTTCGAAGGCGCCGATCGTCTTGCCGGCGGCGATCGAGAGAAACACCGGGTCGGCGCCGAGGAAGCGGGTGTAGCCGGGGACGACCGCGCTGATGACCTGCGGCTTGACGGCGAATACGACCACGTCGGGACGAAGATCGGCGTCGATCGCTTCGGGAGTTCCGACGACGGCGACGCCGAGGCGCCGGCCGAGGGCGGAGGCTATGTCGGGGTGCGGTTCGACGACGGTAATCGCGGCGGCGTCCATCCCCCGGTCGAGCCAGCCGGAAAGCATGGCGCCGCCCATCTTGCCGCCACCGACGAGAACAAGCGTCGGGAACATCGGCCGGGCTCCCAAGTCTACAGTGTCGGACAGGCTCTCAAGCCTCGCCAACGGTATCGATCATCGCCGCGGCGAGGGCGTCGGCGGCCGTCTTGCCGCCCCAGATGGCGTACTGGAACGCCGGGTAGAACCGCTCGCACTCGGCGATGCCGTTGTGCATCAGATCCTCGATCTGCTGCATCGTCGGGCCGGTGCTTCCGCGAAGCGGCAACGCGTGGCGATAGGTGAGCAGACCTTCTTCCCGCCAGACGACGAAATGACCCATCCACATCTTCTCGTTGGCGAGAGCCAGAAGCTCGTTGACGACGGGACGTTTGCGATCCGGCACCCGGATATCGAAAGCCAAGGTGAAATGCATGGCGCCGGCGGGTTCGTTCCACGCGAAATACAGGTTGTAGTCGCACCAGCGCCCGGGCACTTGCACGGCGATTTCTTCGTCATTGGGGCGGTCGAACACCCAGTCGTTGTCGGTGACAAGCTTCTCGATCACGTCGAGGGGGCTGCGACTCTGGACTTCCGACAGGTGGATGACGGTCATTGGGTGGTCTCTCCTGGCAGATCGGTGAACTCGCTTGGTGGACCGCTCGCCTCGCGCATCCAAATGGTGTGTGGCGCACGATATATAGAGGTTTATTAGCGCCTCCCTACAACAAGTAGGTTGCCACAGGCCATCAAGCGGTGCAAGCCGGGAATCGGGGCCGAGGGCCGGTTGTTGTGTATAAGGTGCCGGGGCCCGGGGAGCCCGCGTGGGTTGCCCGAGGTTTGCCGGTGAGTACGGCGCGGTCGCGGCCTACCCTTCAGGCTTTGCGGCCTTGCGGGCTCGAGACGTGCGGGGCTTTTTCGGTGCCGACAGTTTGGCCTCCAGTTCGACGACCCGCTTCTCCAGTTTCTCCTGTTCGGCGCGGGCGGTTGCGGCGGTCGCCTTGACCGCCTCGAACTCCTCGCGGCTGACCAGGTCGAGGTCGCCGAGCAGGCGCTCCATCTGCTGACGGATCAAGCCGTTGATTTCGTCCTTGATGCCGGCGATCGTCGATGCGGCGCCACTCGCCACTTTGGCCAGATCGTCGAGCAAGCGATTGCTGGTTTGCATGGCCTTCTCCTCCGTCGGCAACCGGGAAATGCGATCCGGTACACCCTTTCACCGGGGCACCGGCATTATTATGGAGTGATGGCGCCATCGTCGCAACCGCGGTTGCTTGCGATATGCGGCCTTCTGTCCTATAACGCCGGGCATGTTCCTGATCACCGGAGGTGCCGGCTTCATCGGGTCCAACGTCGTGGCGGCGTTGGAGGAGCGGGGTTTGGCCCCGCCGGTGGTGTGCGACCGTCTTCGCGCCGGCGACAAGTGGCGCAACATCGCCAAGCGCGAGCTGCATGATCTCGTCAATCCGGGAACCCTTTTCGATTTTCTCGAGCGCAAAGGCGGCGGGATAACGGCGGTGATCCACATGGGCGCCGTCAGCGCCACCACCGAGACCGACGCCGACTTGACCCTGGACACCAACTTCCGGCTGTCGACGCGCTTGTGGACATGGTGCGCGGAACACGGAGTACCGTTCGTTTACGCTTCGTCCGCGGCGACCTACGGCGGCGGCGATCGAGGGTTCGACGACGACGCTTCGCCGGCGGCTTTGGCCGAATTGAGGCCGTTGAACGTCTACGGTTGGAGCAAGCACCTTTTCGACCGCTGGGTGATGCGCCGTGTCGCCGAGGAAGGGGCCAGCCCTCCCCAATGGGTGGGGCTCAAATTTTTCAACGTTTACGGCCCGAACGAATACCACAAGGGGCCGCAGGCGAGCGTCGTCTCCCATGTCTATCCGACGGCGAAGGCCGGCCGCACCGCTCGCCTGTTCAAGTCCCATAACCCCGACTATCCGGACGGGGGACAGCTTCGCGACTTCGTCTGGGTGGGAGACTGCGTCGACGTGATGATGTGGCTGCTCGACAACGAGGGGGTGAGCGGCCTGTTCAATTGCGGCACCGGCACAGCGCGGAGTTTTGCCGATCTTGCCGGCGCGGTCTATCGTGCCCTCGGCAAAGAGCCGGCGATCGAGTACGTGCCGACCCCCGAAGCCATTCGCGAGAAGTACCAGTATTTCACCGAAGCCCGCCTCGATCGTCTCCGCGCCGCCGGCTATCGCCGCCCGTTCACCTCGCTCGAAGACGGCGTCACCGCTTACGTACAGGGCTATCTCGACAGTCCGGATCCCTATCGGTGACCGTGGCGCACGATTCCACGTCGGCATGACCTTCGCCATTCCCTACCCGGTTATCGACCCTATCCTGTTCGAAATCGGGCCGTTTGCCATACGCTGGTACGCGCTCGCGTATATCTCCGGACTGCTGCTCGGCTGGCGGTACGCGCTGTGGCTGAACAAGCGTCCGCCGCACGCCGCCTACGCGCGCGACATCGACGACTTCCTGGTCTGGGCGACCCTCGGCGTGGTGCTCGGCGGCCGCCTCGGCTACGTGCTGTTCTACAAGACCGACTACTATCTGGAGAACCCGCTCGCCGCCCTCCAGGTCTGGCGTGGCGGCATGTCGTTTCACGGCGGGCTCCTCGGCGTGGCCGTCGCCACGCTCCTGTTCTGCCGGCGGCGGAAGATCGCCCTGCTTCCGTTCGCCGACCTGATCGCCTGCGTCGCTCCCATCGGCCTGTTGCTGGGGCGCGTCGCCAACTTCGTCAACACCGAGTTGGTCGGCCGGGTCACCGACGTGCCGTGGGCGATGGTGTTTCCCGGCTACGGTCCCGAGCCACGCCATCCCAGCCAGCTCTACGAGGCGGCGCTGGAAGGGATCGTTCTGCTTGTCGTCGTCCACCTGCTGTGGCGGGTAGAGGCGATTCGCCGCCGCCCGGGCATTCTGTCGGGAGCGTTTCTCATCGGCTACGCTTGTTTTCGCGGAATCGCCGAACTGTTCCGTCAGCCGGACGCCCACATCGGGTTTCTCCTCGCCGGCACCACCATGGGCCAGTGGCTGTCGGTGCCGATGGCGATCGTCGGCGCCGCGCTGATCGTTCGTGCCACGGCCCGTCGATAGTATCCACTTTCGCGATTCCATGCCCCATGTGATCGTTTTTCCCGCGCCCTCGGCAGAAGGCGGTGCGCCGGCGATGCCGGAGCATCGTCAAGCGCCGTCGACGCCCCGAGGGCGCGGGAAAAGCGACCCTGCGGGCGGTCTTCCGAGGCCCCCGGCGGCGTTGCGCGCCGCTTGTGATGCTCCAGCATCACGGCGCAACGCGCGCCTGGCCGGACGACCTCGGAAGACCGTCACATGGGGCATGGAATCGTGAAAGTGGGTACTGGCGGCACCGCCTCGCCGCTGGCTCGGCTTCTCGGGCGGCGCATCGCGTCCACCGGGCCGATCAGCGTCGCCGAATACATGGCCGAGGCGCTGGGGCACCCCCGTTACGGCTACTACACCGGCCGCGACCCGCTCGGCCGGGACGGAGATTTCATCACCGCGCCCGAGATCTCCCAGATGTTCGGGGAACTGATCGGATTGTGGTGCGCGGCGGTGTGGCGGGCGATAGGCGGGCCCGACCCGGTCAATCTGGTCGAGCTCGGCCCGGGGCGGGGTACGCTGATCGCCGACGGGCTGCGCGCCGCCGCCCGGACGGCGCCCGAGTTTTCGAGTGCCCTGAGGCTCCACCTGGTGGAGATCAGCCCGGTGCTGCGGGATAGCCAGCGCCGGGCGCTGGCGCCGATCCGGCCAAGTCGGAGGCCAAGCGGTCTTAGGAAGACAAGGTAGAGAG
>JAUXFS010000183.1 GCA_030622775.1 Rhodospirillales bacterium
CGAGGGTTCCCAGGCTCGCCGCGTTGCGACCGAGGCGCATCCAAATCTGCCGTAGGAACCAAACCACCGAGGTCTTGCCGTTGGTGCCGGTGACGGCGGCCACCGTCGCCGGCTGGCGGCCAAAAAAGCGCGCCGCCATCAGGGCGAGGCGGCGACGCGGGTTGTCGTCGGTAATCAGCGGAACGGAGCGCCCGGGCGCCGTGACGGCGGGCTCGGGACAGGTGGTGCCGGGCGGCCCCAGAACCGCAGCGGCGCCGCGCCGCACCGCGTCGGCAATGAAGTCGCGACCATCGGCCCGCCCGCCCGGCAAGGCGGCGAACAGGTAACCGGGCTCCACCCGCCGGGAATCGCTGGTCAGCCCGGTGATCGTCGTGCCGGCGATATCGTTGGCGGCGGCCACTTCGTTCAGATTTCCTTCCAACAGGTCAGTTAGCTGCAATCTGACGCCCTCTTGCGTCCGCAATGGCCTCCTTGACGGCGATGAACAGCGGTTTCTTGATCGCCGGCGCCGGGGGCTTCCATTTCACTTCCAGTTCCTCGTCCAGCTTCGGCGCAATCCCGAACAGCGGCGCCATGCGGGTCACCAGGCGCCCGACCACGGGGGCGGCGACCCATCCGCCGGTGGCGTAGTTCAGGGTGCGTTTGTTGCCCTTGGGTTCGTCGATCATCGCCAGCACCACGTAACGGGGCGCATCGATGGGAAACGCGCCGACAAAGGACGAGATCCGCCGGTCGCGGCGATAGCGGCCGGCGACCAGCTTCTCGGCGGTCCCGGTCTTGCCGCCGATGAGATAGCCGGGGACGTCGGCCTTCCTGCCGGTCCCGTAACGCACCACCAGGCGCATGAGGCCGCGCAACTGCGCCGAGGTCCTGGCCGAGATCACCCTTTCACCGGCGGGAATCGCGTCCCGTTCGCGCAACAGCACCGTCGGGGGCCGCCACAGACCACCGTTGACCACCGTCGCCACCGCGGCCGCGAGCTGCAGCGGGCTGACGGCGATCCCGTGTCCGAAGCCGACGGTCATCGTGTTGATGTCGCGCCACGGCTTCGGCGTGAGCGGCCTGCCCGACTCCGGGAGTTCGACGCTCGACCGGGTCAACAAGCCGAACCGCCCCAGGTAGCGCCGCTGCGCCGGACCGCCGACGTCGAGGGCCATCTGGGCGGCGCCGATGTTGGACGAATGCACGAGGATTTCCGGCACCGAAAGCCAACGGTTCTCGGCGTGGTAATCGCGAATGGTGTGACGGGCGACGCGAAGCGGCTTGCTGGCGTCGTAGCCCCCGCGCAGGGTCGTGGTGCCGCTGTCCAACGCCATCGCCACGGTGAACAGCTTGAACGCGGAGCCCATCTCGTAGACGCCCTTCGCCGCCCGGTTGAAGCGGACGCCGACGCCGTCCTCGCCGGGCGTGTTGGGGTCGAAGTCGGGCAACGACACCATGGCGAGCACTTCGCCGGTGTGGACGTCGAGAACCATGCCGGCGCCGCCGATGGCGCGAAACTCGCGGACGGCGGCGACCATCTCCCGGCGCAGCATGTCCTGGACGCGGACATCCATGGAAAGCCGCAGCGTCTTCCCGGCGGCGAGATCCCGGTCGAAGGTCTTCTCGACGCCGGCGATCCCGCGTCCGTCCACGTCGGTGAGACCGAGCACGTGGGCGGCGGCGCGGTTGTGGGGATAGACCCGCCGCTCCTCGATTTCGAAATGAAGGCCGGGAACGCCGAGTCGGTTGACCGCGTACTGCTCGTTCGGCGACAGATTGCGGCGGATCCAGGCGAAACGACCCTCGGAGAGTTTCGCCACCAGCTTCCCACGGTCAAAATCGGGCAGGACGGTCATCAGCCGGTCGGCGGCCGCTTCCGGGTCCATGACCTCGTGGGAATCGGCGTAGAGAGATGCGGTCGGCAGGCTGGTGGCCAGGATCACCCCGTTGCGGTCGACGATGGCGCCGCGGCCGGTCGCATCCGGCGCCGCGCGCCCGGCGAGGCGGGCAACGCCGCTCTGGTCGAGCACGGTCAGATCGATCAACCTTCCGGAGATGACTAGAAATGCCAGGGCAAAGACGGTGCTGGTGACCAGAAGACGATTGCGCGCCGTTTCCAGAACCCGAGCATGGGCGCCTTCGAGACGGATCGGCGGCTTGCCCCGGCTGATGAAGGGAGAAAGCCTGCGCTCGCTCATCTTGCGTCCCCCTCGGCCGACGCCGGCAGGGCCGGCGCGCCCATCGTGTTCGATACGTCGCCGCTGACTTGGTCGTCCCGGTCGGGGCTGGCGCTCAAGACGGCGAAGGAGCCGATCTGGTGGGGCTGCACAGGCTCCAGGTCGAGATAGCGGTCGGAAAGTTGCCGCAGGCGCCCGGCGTCGGTCAGATAGCTGAACTCGGCCCTCAGCACGTGGGCGGTCTGGCGCTCGGTGGTGATCTCCCGGTTCAACCGGCCGAGTTCCTCCTCCAGGTCCTGGACCTGGTATTTCACCGAGAACAGCACCAGGGCCAATCCGACCGCAAGGACAAGGAACAGCACCGTGGTGTGCCTACCCAGACTCGACCAGCCGCTCATGCCGCCCTCCTCTCTTGCGTCGGGCCGGGCCACGATGGCGCGGCCGTGCGTTCGGCGGCGCGCAGGCGGGCGGAGCGGGCCCTGGGGTTGGCGGCGATCTCGGCCGGCGTCGGCCGCACGGCGCCCCGGTGGAGCAGACGGAAACTCGGGGACGGCGGCTTGTCCGCCCCCGCACCCAGCCCCAGCTCCGGCCGGTGCCGAGACGGTCGCGGCGGGGCGCCGCCGCGGTCGCGGACGAACGTCTTGACCTTGCGGTCCTCGAGCGAGTGGAAAGCGACGACGCAAAGCCGGCCCCCGGGGTTGAGCAGCCGCTCGGCGGCGACAAGGCCCCGGTCGAGTTCGCCCAGCTCGTCGTTGACGTGGATCCGCAGCGCCTGGAAGGTTCGGGTGGCGGGGTCGATGCCGTCGCGCGCCTTGGGCAAGACCCGGCGAACGATTTCGGCGAGCCGGCCGGTGCGCAGGATCGATGCCTCCCGACGCGCCGCGACGATCGCCCTGGCGATCCGCCGGGAGGCCCGCTCCTCGCCATAGGTGAACAGGATGTGGGCGAGCTCGGCCTCGGAGAGCTGGTTGACCGCGTCGGCGGCGGTCATCGCGTCATCCGGGTTCATGCGCATGTCGAGCGGGCCGTCGGCGCGAAACGAAAAGCCTCGCTCCGGCCTGTCGACATGCAGGGACGAAACCCCGAGATCGAAGGCGACGCCGTCGACGCGTTCGACGCCGGAGGCGCCGAGAAGCGGGATCATGTCGCCGAAACGGCCGCGGAGCACGGTCAGCCGGCCGGCGTAACGGCGGCGGAGATCGGCGGCGCCGGCGCAGGCCTCGGGGTCGCGATCGATACCGAAGACGGTGCAGCGGGCGGCGTCGAGGATCGCCTGGGTGTACCCGCCGGCGCCGAAGGTGGCGTCGAGATAGGTGGCGCCGGCCCGCGGCGCCAAGGCGTCGAGGACCTCCGTCAGCATCACCGGGACATGTGGGAAGGGTGCGGTCATCAAGACTCCTCCCGCTCCGGGCGCAGCGACAGGGTGGCGCCGCGGGCGCGGGCCCGCTCGAAAGCCGCCCGTTGTTGTTGCCGGTAGGTTTCGGGGGCCCAGATGCGAAAGCCCTTGCCGCGGCCGACGAACATCGCCTCGCCGTCGATCCCGGCGTACTCGATCAGGTCTTCGGGGAGCACCACCCGGCCCTCCGGGTCGAACGGCAACGGGACCGTGCTTTCGGTCAGCACCGAGGACAGATCGTCCTGATCCGCCGAGAACATCGCCATGTCTCCGAGGCTGTCGACGACCCGGGTCATGAACTCCTCGGCGCAGGCCTCGACGGCCGGGTAATTGAGCACGGGATAGGCGTAGATGCCGGAAAAGCCGGACTCCTGATCCTTGAAGGCATCCCGAAACGACTTGGGCACGGATACCCGTCCCTTGCGGTCGACCTTGTTGACATACCTCCCGAGCAATAACGGCATGCCGGCTCCCAGAAAACCCCGTTGTTCGACGCTTTGCGCCGGGTACCCCGCCGTCACCGCCCGAGACCTTTGTTCCCGGCACGTTTAGCGAGATTAACATGGAATACCATGGTAATATTTGGTCGTCAATGGGTTAGCATGGGATTAGATGTATTAATAAACCCTTTCGATGGGCAAGGAAACCGAGATCCACGGCCTCGCGGAAGTCATCCGGAAGGGTGATTCGCCGCCTCTACATGACGAAATCGGAATCGACTCGGTTGCCGCGTGCCACCGGACGGTCGAAAGGGTCCGTTTCACCGGACTGTACAATTTTCTATTGTTCTGCTTTTGTTCTTGTTCTGCCAGACGCCGGTCCCGGCTTGTTGCCAAGCGCAGGTCCGCGCCCGGCGACTGAGGGAATTCAGGCGAGCCCATGACTGGGCTCGCCGGTATAACCCGATCAAAAGCGGAATAGGGTGCCAGACGGCCTGTAAGCCGGGTTCTGTACCCGCGGGTTGCGCGGGTGATGGCCATTCATCTGGGACGCCCGTTACCGGACGCCTCGCGCGACCGACCCGGACGGCGGCGCGAAAACCCGCCTGCCGGCCGAAGCCGGCGCGCCGTCCCTACTTGGTCTTGCTCCCGGTGGGGTTTACCGTGCCGTTCCCGTCGCCGGGAACGCGGTGCGCTCTTACCGCACCCTTTCACCCTTGCCGGCGGGCCTCGGCCGAAACTGGGGCCGGAACTGGGGCCGGAGCCGGCGGTTTGCTTTCTGTGGCACTTTCCCTGGGGTCGCCCCCGCCGGGCGTTACCCGGCACCGTGTTTCCGTGGAGCCCGGACTTTCCTCCCCCGGCTCTGGGCGAACCCGGAACCGGAAGCGGCCATCCAGCCGTCTGGCCCCTTTTACTTAGGGTCCGCGCCGGGTCTCGTCAATCGGGGAGCGCCTGAAGGATCGCCGCGGTTCGGGCATCGGCGATGCCGGTCACGTTCCGGGGCTGGAAATGGCGCTGAAAGGCGCGGACCACGGCCTCGAAGTCTTCTTCCAGATAGCCGTAGCCGAAGGCGGCCAGGCGATGCTTTATCGCGGCCGCTTCGGGAACCGGCGCCTCGGGCGGCGCTTCCGGCCACAGGCCGATGCCCGCCGCCGCCAGCCGGGCCCAGGGGAA
>JAUXFS010000475.1 GCA_030622775.1 Rhodospirillales bacterium
GCCGCCCATCTCGGCGGCGCGCGCCGCCAGACGGTCGCGTTCCAGCACTTCCAGGACGGCGAGACCGATGTGGGCGGGCAACGGGTCGGAGACGTGGGAGGTGTAGTAGAGGAAGCCCTTGGCGAAGCAGTCCTCCTCGATCTCGGGCCCGGTGATCGTCGCCGCCAGCGGCAGCCCGGCGCCGAGGGTCTTCGACAGGGTCAGGATGTCGGGGATGGCGCCCTGCTGTTCGAAAGCGAAGTTGGCGCCGACCCGGCCGAGGCCGGTCTGCGCCTCGTCGACGATCAACAGCATGCCGCGCTCGGCGCACTTGTCCTTGAGCCGCGCCAGGTAGCCCGGCGGCAGCTCGACGATGCCACCGACGCTGAGGATCGGCTCGACGATCGCCGCGGCGAGCGCGCCGACCGACTGGCGGTCGATCAGTTCGAAGCCGACCTCCAGGCAGGTGAGGTCACAGGCGTCGCGGCAGTGGCGGATCGGGCAGCGGTAGCAGTTGGGCATCGGCAGCGCCATCGTCCCCGGCAGGACCGGGCCGTAGCCACGGCGGCCGGCCGAATAGGTGCTGGCCGACGCACCCGCGGTCATCCCGTGCCAGGAAGCGTTGAAGCCGACCACCTCGAAGCCGCCGGTGTGCAGCTTGGCCATCCGCAGCGCCGCTTCGTTGGACTCGCCGCCGGTGCTGACCAGCATCGCCTTGCCGAGGTTGGGCGGCAGCAGCCCGGCGAGCGCCCGGCACAACTCGATCACCGGCGGCGACAGGGTGCCGCTGAACAGATGCAGCGCCTCGGCCATCGCCCGTTTCATCGCCGACAGGATTTCAGGGTGGTTGTGGCCCAGCGTCGCGCACATCTGCCCCGAGGTAAAATCGAGGATCGCCCGGCCGTCGCGGTCGTAGACGTAGGAACCCTTGGCGCGGGCGACCAGAAACGGCGAGAAGGCGCCGCCGTAGCGGATCAGGTGATCCTCGACCGCCCGCCACAGCTCGCCGTCGTCGTTCATCGCCGTGTCCCCCCGCCGGGGCGATCAGGCAAAGATGTCGCCGTCGTCGAAGCTCAGGGTCTCGACGCTGGTCAGCTCGTCGACGAAGCCGAGGGCAATATGGGTCACCTTCCAATCGGCGCCGGGGAGGTTGTCGATGGTGTATTCGGTCTGGTTGCCGGCGAAGATCGCCAAGTCGTCCCCGAGACCGCCATGGATGGTGTCGTCGCCGCCACCGCCTTCGACCGAATCGTCGGCGATGATCATGTCGTTGCCGCTGCCGCCGAAGATCAGGTCGCTGCCGCTCTGCGTCGTGCCGCCGTCGTCGCCGTAGATCGTGTCGTCGCCGGCCCCGCCGTAGATCGTGTCGTCGCCATCCGGCGAGGTGCTCAACTGGTCGCCGTACAGCAGGTCGTTGCCGCCCTCGCCATAGATCGTGTCGTTGCCCAGGCCGCCGAAGATGGTGTCCGCATCGCCGCCGATGTCGTCGCCGTCATCGCCATGGATCAGGTCGTCGCCCGAAAAACCGAACAGCGTATCGTTGCCGGCGTCGCCCTGCAGCGTGTCCGCATCGGCCCCGCCGTCGATCATATCGTTGCCGGCACCGCCGAATACGGTGTCGCTGGCGCCGACACCAAGGCCCTCGTCGTCGGCAATGATCATGTCGTTGCCGCTGCCGCCGAAGATCAGGTCGCTGCCGCTCTGCGTCGTGCCGCCGTCGTCGCCGTAGATCGTGTCGTCGCCGGCCCCGCCGTGGATCTCGTCATCGCCATCCGGCGAGGTATTCAACGTGTCGCCGTACAACAGGTCGTTGCCGCCCACGCCATCGATCGTGTCGTTGCCCAGGCTGCCGGAGATGGTGTCGCCCTGGTCGCCGCCGACAATGTGGTCGTTGCCGGCATTGCCGTTGAATCCCTGAAGGGGGTCCCACAGCACGTTGGCGAAGTTGGCCAGATCGGGCAGCGTCACCACGTCGTCGCCGTCCAAGGCTTCGTATTGGGTGCCGTCCAGGGAAGAGGCGAGAATGACCGTGTTGAGGTCGACCGTGTCGTTGTTCGGCGTGAACAACGGCGAAGTGACCTGGATCTCCACGATCGCCGTGTCGGTGGCGCCGTGGGTATCCTCGATGGTGTAGGTGAAGGTGTCGATCGCTGCCTCGCCGGGCGGGACAGCGGGGAAGGCGCCGTTGGGGTCGTAGTCGAACGTTCCGTCGGCGTTGAGGGTGAGCAGCGCGCCCGACGGCAGCGCGATCTGGTTGCCGACGTCTCCCGGGTTGCCGTTGACTTCGGTAACCTCGAACGTATCGCCGAAATCGGGATCGAAGTCGGGGCCGTTACCGTTGTCGGCGAACACGTCACCGGACAAGACCGTATCCTTGTCGGTAGCGACCACGTCGTCCTCGGCCACCGGCGGGTCGTTGAGCCCTTCGACCAGGATCGACACCGTTGCGGTGTCGGTGGCGCCGCCGAGGTCGGCCATGGTGTAGCCGAAGGTGTCGACGGCGAACTCGCCGGCGTTGAGGCCCTGGAGGGCGACCGAACCGGTCGGGTCATAGCTGTAACCGCCGTCGGCGGCGACCGTCACCGCCGCGCCCTCGGCGCTCACTGCGTCGAACGCGACGACGTCGAGCACGTTCGGGGCGTTGACGCTGAAATCGTTTCCGAGAACGCCCGGCGCCGCCACGTTGAGCACCGTGTCCTCGTCGGTGGCGCCGGCGTCGTCCACCGCCACCGGCACGGTGATGAACACCGGATCGCGGGTGAAGAACTGGGCGTTGTTCTCCGCGGGGGTGCCGTTCTCGCGGTCGTCGTCGGCGACCCAGCCCTGGTCGGCGGCGTTCAACAGGGTAATGAACTGCCCGTTCGACAACCCGACGCGGACGTCTTCGACAAGATCGGCGAAGTTGTCGA
>JAUXFS010000455.1 GCA_030622775.1 Rhodospirillales bacterium
GCATGGTCTCGATCACTTTGTCCAGGGGGACGAAGTGCCGGCCGTCGCCACGCAGTGCCAGGCGGGCGGCGTTGATGGCCTTCACGGCCCCCATGGTGTTGCGCTCGATGCAGGGGATCTGGACCAGCCCGGCGATGGGATCGCAGGTCAGGCCCAGGTTGTGCTCCATGCCTATCTCGGCGGCGTTCTCGATCTGCTCGTTCGTCCCCCCGAGCACGGCACAAAGGGCGGCCGCCGCCATCGAGCAGGCGACACCGACCTCGCCCTGGCAGCCCATCTCGGCCGCCGAGATCGAGGCGTTTGTCTTGTATAGCATGCCGATGGCGGCAGCGGTAACCAGGAACGCGAACATGCCTTTCTCGCTCGCACCCGGCACGAAGCGCATGTAGTAGGTCAACACCGCGGGGATTACCCCTGCCGCACCGTTGGTCGGCGCCGTCACCACGCGTCCGCCGGCAGCGTTCTCTTCGTTAACGGCGAGAGCATAAAGATTGACCCAGTCCATCACGGTGAGCACGTCGCTGAGCGCCTTTTCCGGCCGAGCGGTGAGTTCGTCCCTGAGTCGCTTGGCTCGTCGCCTGACACCGAGCACACCGGGTAACTCCCCCGACTCCCGGCAACCTCTCTCGATGCAGGACTCCATCACTTGCCAGATCTTTCGGAGGCCTTCGTAAACCTCCTCCTCGCTGTGCCAAGCCTTTTCGTTTTCGAGGACGATCTGGGCGATCGATAGGCCGGTCTGTCGACCGATCCCGAGCAACTCCGCCGCCGAGTTGAAAGGATGGGTTACTTGAATATTGCTCGCCGCGGTATCGGTTCCCGTGTCGATCTCCGTCTCACTGAGCACGAAGCCGCCGCCAACCGAATAGTAGGTTTCCTCGAGAACAACTGTCCCCGATGCGTCATAGGTGACGAAGCGCATGCCGTTGGGATGCTTGTCCAGGAACGCGTCGAGATGAAACACAACGTCGTTGCCGGGATCAAAGGCGATCTCATGCTGGTGGAACAACAACATGCGAGCGCTTTCGCGGATCCGCGCGACAAGCTGGTCCGCGGCATCCGAGTCGACCTGGTCCGGGACCTCGCCGGCAAGGCCTAAAATCACCGCCTTGTCCGTCGCATGTCCTTTGCCGGTGAGTGCCAAGGATCCGTAAAGGTGCGCCTCGGTTCGCACAACGCGAGTGATCAGATCGCGCGCTTCGAGTTGGAGCACGAAGCGGTTCGCCGCCCACATCGGTCCAACGGTGTGCGAACTCGAGGGGCCGATCCCAATCTTGAACAGGTCGAAAACACTTAAGGGCACCGCCGGTTCTCCCAAACCCTCTGTGGATTGCGCGCGACGAACGATTTCCGTGAAGACACAAGGTGTGTCGGCGCCCACATGGCACACCCGGGCTCCCGAGTCTCAAGCCGAGACTGGAGGCTCCTCCAGCGTGATATCCACCATCAATTCGTCGGCGAGTTCCTCCAGGACACCTCTGAGTTCATTGATTGGCACGTCTTCCGAAACTCGGAGCCTGGCAATCGCTTTGAACAGAGTTTCGCCCGACATGCTCGCGTCGACCACTTCCGTACTCATCTCATCGATGTTTGCGTTGACCCTCGCGAGCGCCTGAGAGACCTCGCGGACAATGCCGGGTCGGTCCTGTCCAATCAGATTGAGGCTGAGGGAGCGGTAGCCTTCGGTGGGCTCGTCTGCGGTGGCTCTGTCGACCATGACGCTGAGGCCACGAGAATCCTCGGCGAGAAGCGCCGTTGTCAGGTCGTCGGCCTTGGCTTCCGGAACACTAACGCGGAGGATGCATGTAAACCTGCCCGCCAATCGCGCAATACGGCTTTCCATCCAGCTCCCGCCGTAATCCGCAACCGTTTCCGACAATGATGCGACGAGACCCGGCTGGTCGATTCCGATCACGGTAAGTACTAACGATGTCGGCATGACGCGATCTCCCAGTGCACTATGCGACCTCTTGGTATTCGGACAGAGGCGGGCACGTGCACACCAGATGCCGGTCACCATAACCGTTGTCGACGCGTCCGATAGGCGGCCAATACTTGCCATCGCGCAAACCCGCGACCGGAAACACCGCCTGCTCGCGGGAGTACGGGTGGCTCCAAGTTTCCGTCGTCAACGCGGCCGCGGTATGAGGCGCATTCTTCAAGGGGTTGTCTTCAGGATCGAAGACGCCCGTTTCGACCGCACGGATCTCATCGCGGATCTGGATCATCGCATCGCAAAAGCGATCCAATTCCTCCTTGGGCTCGCTCTCCGTTGGTTCGATCATCAAGGTGCCTGCGACCGGGAATGACATGGTCGGCGCATGGAAGCCATAATCAATGAGCCTCTTGGCCACGTCGTCGACGGTGATCCCGACGGCATCCTTGATCGGCCTCAGGTCGATGATGCATTCGTGCGCCACCATCCCGTTCGCCCCCGTGTACAACACGGGGTAATGATCACTCAGGCGCTTGGCGATATAGTTGGCGTTCAGAATGGCCGCCCGCGACGCCTCCGTCATTCCTTCGCGGCCCATCATCGCAATGTAGGCCCAGGTGATCGGAAGGATGCTCGCGCTGCCCCAAGGCGCCGCCGCCACGGGGCCGACGGTGCCCGGTGCATCCGGCGCATTCACGACGGCATAGCCCGGCAGAAACGGCGCCAAGTGCGCACGCACGCCTATGGGACCCACACCGGGACCGCCGCCGCCATGCGGGATGCAGAACGTTTTGTGCAAATTCAAATGCGAGACGTCGCCACCGAACACACCGGGTGCGCACAAGCCGACCATGGCGTTCATGTTGGCGCCATCGATGTAGACTTGCCCGCCGTGTTTGTGGACGACGTCGCAGATCTCCGTGATCGCATCTTCAAAGACGCCGTGAGTCGATGGGTAGGTCACCATGACCGCGGCCAAATTATCGCTATGCTGCGCGGCCTTGGCCTGCAGATCGCCTACATCGACGTTGCCGCCTTCATCGCAACCAACCACCACCACCTTCAGCCCCGC
>JAUXFS010000005.1 GCA_030622775.1 Rhodospirillales bacterium
ACGGTGACGTTGCCGGAAGGGACGGAGATGGTGATGCCGGGCGACAACGTGTCGATGGAGGTGGTGCTGATCCAGCCGATCGCCATGGACGAGGGTCTTCGCTTCGCGATCCGCGAGGGCGGCCGCACCGTCGGCGCCGGCGTCGTCGCCAAGATCATCGAATAGCGGAAAAACAGTGCCGGCGGCATCGGGCCGCCGCCGAGGAATCGGGCTTGAGGGATGGAAAATCAGAATATACGTATCGGCCTGAAGGCGTTCGATCACCGGGTGCTCGACCAGTCGGCGCTTGAGATCGTCAACACCGCCCGGCGCACCGGCGCAGGGGTGCGCGGCCCCATTCCTTTGCCGACGAGGATCGAGAAGTTTACCGTGCTGCGCTCGCCGCATATCGACAAGAAATCCCGCGAGCAGTTCGAGATCCGCACCCACAAGCGCGTGTTGGACATCGTCGATCCGACCCCGCAAACCGTTGACGCGCTGATGAAGCTCGATCTCGCGGCGGGCGTCGACGTCGAGATCAAGCTGTAGGGGCCACGGCAGAATGCGTACCGGACTTGTTGCCAAAAAAGTTGGAATGTCTCGTCTTTTCGCGGACGGCGGCGGCCATGTGCCGGTGACCGTGCTGAAGGTCGACGTCTGTCAGGTGGTTGCTCAGCGGACCGTCGAGAAGGATGGTTACACCGCCCTGCAACTGGGCGTGGAAAACGCCAAGGTGAAGAACGTCACCAAACCCATGCGCGGCCATTTCGCCAAGGCGAAGGTGGAGCCGAAACGCAGGTTGGCGGAGTTTCGAATCAGCGAAGACGGTATGGTGGACGTCGGCGCGGAACTGTCCGTCGAGCATTTTGTCACGGGCCAGTACGTCGACGTTACCGGCACTTCGATCGGCAAAGGATTTGCCGGCGGCATCAAGCGGCACGGCTTCTCCGGCCTGCGGGCGTCGCACGGCGTCTCCGTCAGCCACCGCAGCCTCGGCTCCACCGGCCAGTGCCAGGACCCGGGCAAGGTGTTCAAGGGCAAGAAGATGCCCGGTCACATGGGCGATCGGCAGGTTACCGTCCAGAACCTCGAAGTGGTTCTTACCGACTCCGAGCGTGGGCTGATCATGATCCGGGGTGCCATTCCCGGCTCCAAGGGGAACTACGTTCTGATCCGCGACGCGGTCAAGAAGGCGATGCCCGACAACCTGCCCTTCCCCGCGGGAATGCGGCAGACGCCGTCGGCGGCGGATGCGCCGGTGACCGAAGAGCCGTCCGTGGAGGAAGTGGCCGCCGATCAGGCAGTGGGTGAGGTGAACGTTTCTTCCGCGGAGGAGACCGCCGACGGGTTGCCTGCCGCCGGCGGATCGGAAGCACCTGCAGGGAGCAAGGAATAGACCGCCATGCAGTGGGACGTCGTCAATCTGGAAAACGAGAAGATCGGCACCGTCGAATTGGCCGACTCCGTGTTCGGCGTCGAGGTGCGGCGGGACATCCTGGCGCGCGCGGTGAACTGGCAGTTGGCCAAGCGGCGCGCCGGCACGCACAAGGTCAAGGGGCGTAGCGAGGTGATCGGCAGCAGCAAGAAACCGTTTCGCCAGAAGGGAACCGGGCGTGCGCGCCAGGGCTCGATGAAGGGGCCGCACATGCGGGGTGGCGGCGTCGTATTCGGCCCCCAGCCGCGGGACCATGCCCACGCTTTGCCGAAGAAAGTGCGCAGACTGGCGTTGAAAGCAGCGTTGTCGGCGAAGCGTGCCGACGGGACCCTCGTGGTTCTGGACAAAGCGGAGCTCGAGGATGCGAAAACGCGGGTTCTGGCACGGCAGACCGCCACGTTGGGTTGGCGCAAGGCGCTGATCATCGATGGTGAGACCATCGACGCCAACTTCGCGCGCGCGGCAGGTAATCTTCCCGGACTTGACGTCTTGCCGAGCCAGGGCGCCAACGTGTACGACATCCTGCGCCACGAAATCCTGGTCCTGACCCGGACCGCAGTCGACAAACTCGTGGAGCGGTTGACATGAGCAAGCCCCGTCCCAAACGCACGGTGACCGTCAGCAAGCAGCGCATGTACGAAGTGGTGCGTCGTCCGGTGATCACCGAAAAGTCGACCTTGCTGTCGGAGCACAATCAGGTTGCTTTCCTGGTCGCGATGGACGCGACGAAGCCGGAAATCAAGGCGACTGTCGAGAGTCTGTTCAAGGTCAAGGTCAAGGCCGTCAACACCCTTTGCCAAAAGGGAAAGGTCAAGCGTTTTCGCGGCCGTCTCGGCAAGCGACCGGATACAAAAAAAGCGATGGTTACTCTCGAAGAGGGCCATTCAATCGATATCACCACTGGGGTTTAACCGGCTGCCATGGCACTGAAGCAACACAAACCAACAACGCCGGGACGGCGGGGCTTGGTATTGGTCGATCGCTCGGCCCTCTGGAAAGGGAAGCCGGAAAAAGCGTTGACCGAAGGCCTGCGCAACAAGGGTGGTCGCAACAATACCGGTCGCATCACTGCCCGGCGTCGCGGCGGCGGTCACAAGCGCCGCTATCGCATCATCGACTTCAAGCGTAGCAAGTTCGACGTCGGCGCGACTGTCGAGCGGTTGGAATACGACCCCAACCGCACCGCGTTCATCGCGCTCATTCGTTATGAAGACGGCGAACTGGCCTACATTCTGGCGCCGCAACGGCTGACCGTCGGCGATGCCGTGGTCTCCGGGCCCAGCGTCGACATCAAGCCCGGCAATGCCACGCCGCTTCAGAACATTCCTGTCGGCACCATCATCCACAATATTGAGATGAAGAGGGGCAAGGGCGGCCAGATCGCCCGCGCGGCGGGAACGTACGCGCAGCTCATCGGCAAGGATCAGGGTTACGCGCAGCTTCGCCTGCATTCGGGCGAACTGCGAATGGTACGGGCCGAATGCATGGCCACCGTCGGCGCCGTTTCCAATCCCGACCAGAAGAATGTCAAGCTCGGCAAGGCGGGGCGGCGGCGTTGGTTGGGCAAGCGCCCGTCGGTACGGGGTGTCGCGATGAACCCGGTCGATCACCCCCACGGCGGCGGCGAGGGTAAGACGTCGGGCGGTCGCCATCCGGTGACACCCTGGGGCAAGCCGACCAAGGGCAAGCGGACCCGCAGCAACAAGAAGACGGATTCGCTGATCATGCGCCGCCGGCACAGAAAGAAGTAGACGCAAGGAGATTGATGGGGTGCCTCGTTCCACGTGGAAAGGACCGTTTGTCGACGGCTACCTTCTTAAGAAGGCGGAGAAGGTGCGCGCGTCGAGGCGTAACGAGGTCATCAGGACCTGGTCTCGGCGTTCGACCATCTTGCCGCAGTTCGTCGGGCTGACCTTCGGCGTGTATAACGGTCGCAAGTTCGTGCCGGTCCTGGTGACCGAGGACATGATTGGCCACAAGTTCGGTGAGTTCTCGCCCACACGGACATTCTTCGGCCATTCCGGCGACAAGAAGGCGAGGAGGAGCTGAGCATGGGCAAACGGCCGGCCGAACGCTCGATCGCGGATAACGAGGCGATGGCCTATGCGCGCTATTTGCGAACCAGTCCGCAGAAGCTGAATCTGGTGGCTGCGAGCATCCGCGGGATGAAATGTGAAAAGGCATTGTCGGAACTGCAGTTTTCTCACCGGCGCATTTCCGGTGAGGTCCGCAAGTTGCTGCAGTCCGCGATCGCCAACGCCGAGAACAACCACCAGCTGGACGTCGACCAGCTCTATGTGGCGGAAGCAACCGTCGGAAAATCGGTCGTGATGAAGCGATGGCGGCCGCGGGCGCGCGGGAGGGTCGGCCAGATCAAAAAGCCGATCAGCAACCTGCGCCTAATACTTCGCGAACGAGAGGAGATCGACTGATGGGTCAGAAAGTGAGCCCCATCGGGTTCCGGCTCGGTATCAACAGGACTTGGGATTCGCGGTGGTATTCGGACACCAACTACTCGGATCTCCTGCATGAGGATCTAAGGATCCGAAAGTTCCTGCGTAAGCGCTTGGCGCAGGCGGGAGTGTCGCGGATCGTCATCGAGCGGCCGGCGAAGAAGGCGCGGATCACCATCCATACCGCCCGCCCCGGCGTGGTGATCGGCAAGAAAGGCGTGGACATCGAGAGGCTGCGTCGGGATCTGGCGACGATCACCAAGTCGGATGTGCATCTCAACATCGTCGAGATCCGCAAGCCGGAGATCGAAGCCCAACTGGTGGCCGAGGGTGTGGCGCAGCAACTGGAGAGGCGCGTATCCTCCCGTCGGGCGATGAAGCGGGCGGTGCAGTCGGCGATGCGCTTGGGCGCGCAAGGCATTCGGATCAACTGCGGTGGCCGTCTCGGCGGCGCCGAGATTGCTCGAACCGTATGGTATCGCGAAGGCCGGGTGCCGTTGCACACGCTGCGTGCCCACGTTGACTACGGCACCGCGGTGGCCAAGACGACCTACGGCGTTTGTGGCGTCAAGGTATGGATTTACAAGGGCGACATTCTTGCCCACGACCCGATGGCGATGGATAAGCGCGCCGTGGAACAGCAGACGGCGCGCTGAGCGCGCGGTCAACGAGGGGTGTAGAGGTACCGAATCATGCTCAGTCCGAAACGCATGAAGCATCGGAAGCAACACAAGGGCCGGATCCACGGGAAGGCCAAGAGTGGGGCCGATCTCAGCTTCGGGGCCTATGGCCTCAAGGCGATGACGGCCGAGCGGATAACCGCCCGGCAGATCGAAGCGGCTCGTCGCGCGATAACCCGACATATGCGCCGCGCCGGCAAGGTTTGGATCCGCATTTTTCCCGATGTGCCCGTCAGTTCAAAACCGGCCGAAGTACGCATGGGCGGCGGCAAGGGTACCCCGGAGTTCTGGGTTTGCCGGGTCAGGCCCGGCCGGATCATGTTCGAGGTGGATGGGATTCCAAAACCGCTCGCCAAACAGGCTTTGACCCTGGCGGCGGCCAAGCTGCCTCTTCGGACACGGTTCGTGTCCCGCGTCGGCGAGGAGGATTGAGGTCATGAAGGCGGCGGATTTGCGGGTGAAGACGGACGATGAACTTGTCGAACAACTCGCCCAATTGAAGAAAGAGGCGTTCAATCTTCGTTTCCAGGCGGCGAGCGGTCAGCTCGAGAACACCGCCCGCAAGCGAGTGGTGCGCCGGACGATAGCATGTGTGAAGACCATTTTGGCCGAGCGCCGGCGCCACGCCAAGGCGGCGGCCTGACGGAGGGAAACGATGCCGAGGCGAGTCATGCAAGGGGTCGTGGTCAGCGACAAGGCCGATAAGACGATCGTGGTCAAAGTGGAACGCAGGGTCATGCATCCCTTGTACAAAAAGTTCATACGGCGGTCGAAACGGTACCTCGCCCACGACGAGAGCAACGTCGTCAAGGTTGGCGACGTCGTCCGAATTCGCGAGTGCCGTCCGATATCGAAACGCAAGTGCTGGGAAACCATGACGGAAAGCGGTTGACGCCGCCGGCCGATAGGTAGGGAAGACAACTATGATCCAAGTGGAATCGAACTTGGACGTCGCCGATAATTCCGGCGCTCGGCGGGTACAGTGCATCAAGGTGCTAGGCGGCTCGGGGCGCAGGTTCGCGAGCGTCGGGGATGTGATCGTCGTCACGGTCAAGGATGCGATCCCCCGGGGCCGCGTCAAAAAGGGTGAAGTTCTTCAAGCGGTGGTCGTGCGTACCGCCAAGGATGTTCGACGCCAGGACGGATCGACGATCCGTTTCGACCGCAACGCCGCCGTGATGATCAACAAACAGGGTGAGCCGATCGGCACCCGCATCTTTGGGCCGGTGACTCGGGAGCTTCGAGGGAAGGGCTACATGAAAATCGTCTCGCTGGCGCCGGAGGTGTTGTGATGGCGATCAAGATGAAGATCAAGAAGGGTGACAAGGTCATCGTGCTGGCCGGCCGGAGCAAGGGCAAGATCGGCGAGGTGATGAAGGTCATGCCGAAGGAGAATCGGGCGATCGTGCAGGGCGTCAACACCGTCAAGCGCCATACGAAGCCGAGCCAGGGAGAGCCGGGCGGCATCGTCGAGAAGGAAGCGTCGATCCACGTCTCCAATATCGCCCACATCGACCCGACGAACGACTTGCCGACACGTGTCGGCTACCGGTTCCTCGACGACGGCCGTAAGGTCCGCTTCGCCAAGCGGTCCGGCGAAATGATCGACAGGTGAGGATGGACTGAGCATGGCACGCTTGCGCGATCTCTATAGGACCGAGGTGCGGAAGACGCTTCTGGACGAGTTCCAGTACGAAAATCCGATGAAAATACCGCGGTTGACCAAGATTGTTTTGAACATGGGCGTCGGCGAAGGAGTCCAGGACCGCAAGAAGGTCGAGGCCGCCGCCGCCGACATGGCGGTTATCTCCGGCCAACGTCCGGTGATCACCAAGGCCAAGAAGTCGATCGCCGGTTTCAAGCTCCGCGAGGGAATGCCGATCGGCTGCAAGGTGACCCTGCGCCGTGAGCGGATGTACGAGTTTCTCGACCGGTTGATCAACATCGCGATGCCGTTAATCCGCGACTTCCGCGGGGTTTCGAGCAAGAACTTCGACGGCCGCGGCAACTTCGCGGTGGGGCTCAAGGAACAGATCATTTTCCCGGAAGTCAGTTACGACAAGGTTGACCAGATCCGCGGTCTCAACATTGTCATCTGTACAACCGCCGGAACGGATGCGGAAGCGCGGGCCTTGCTCAAGGCGTTCGACATGCCGTTCGCAAACTGAACGGCCGACGGAGAGATGGTGAATGGCTAAAAAGAGCATGATCGAAAAGAACAAGAGACGGATGCGTCAGGTGGAACGGGACGCCGGCCGGCGAGAACGGCTGAAGGCGATGGCCAAGGACTCGTCGTTGACGCCGGAGGAGCGCTTCAACGCACGCTTGAAACTGGCCAAGTTGCCGCGTGACGGCTCCCCGGTGCGGGTCAGACTGCGTTGCGCCCTCACCGGCCGGCCGCGAGGCAATTATCGGAAATTCGGGATCTCTCGGATCGCGCTGAGAGATCTCGCGTCCGCCGGGCAGGTCCCTGGCGTTGTCAAGTCTAGCTGGTAGGAGCGGCGCCAATGATGACCGATCCCCTCGGCGATATGCTGACTCGCATCCGAAACGGCCAGCGAGCGCGCAAGAGTTCCGTGATCGCGCCGGCGTCGAGCTTTCGCGCCTGCGTTCTCGATGTCCTCAAGCGAGAAGGCTTTATCCGCAGCTTTTCGCAGTACGATGTGCGCCCGGGCATCCGCGAGTTGAAAATCGAGCTCAAGTACAACGATGGTGAACCGGTGATTCGCGAAATCAGTCGCGTATCGAAGCCGGGTCGCAGGGTCTATTCCAAGATCAAGGATCTGCCCAGAGTGTACAACGGCCTCGGTGTCGCCATTCTGTCGACCCCGCGCGGCGTGATTTCGGACGCCGAAGCGAGGGAAGCGAATGTCGGTGGCGAAGTCTTGTGCAAGGTCTTCTGAGCAAAGGAGTGTAAGAACGACCATGTCACGTGTGGGCAAACATCCGATCGAAATCCCCAGCGGGGTGAACGTCACCATTTCGGGTCAACGACTGACCGCGAAGGGTGGCATGGGGCAAATGGAAGCGACGTTGATGGGCGAGGTGCTGTTGACCCAGGAGGGATCGCAGATCTGGGTTCGTCCGCGCGACACCACCACCCGCGCGCGAATGATGTGGGGCACCGCGCGCACCGTCGTCGCCAACCTTATTCAGGGAGTGGACAAGGGGTTTACCCGCAAGCTGGAAATCACCGGTGTCGGCTATCGCGCCCAGATGCAGGGCAGCGACTTGGTATTGCAGCTTGGATACAGTCATGAGATTCGTTACCCCGTACCCGAAGGCGTCAAGATCGAGTGCCCCGATCTGACCCATATCAACGTGCAAGGCGTCAGCCGGCAGCGGGTCGGCCAGGCGGCCGCGGAGATCCGCGCATACCGTCGGGCGGAGCCATACAAGGGCAAGGGCATACGGTACGACGACGAAGTCGTTCTGCGCAAAGAAGGTAAGAAGAAGTAGACCATGGCCAAGGCGAAGGAATTGTTTGGGCGTCGCAATCGGCGCACTCGCTATCGGATCAGGAAGCTGTCGGGATCGCGTCCGCGGTTGTCGGTGTTCCGCTCGAACAAGCACATCTACGCCCAGGTCATTGATGACCGGGAGGGGCGCACGATGGCCGCGGCATCAAGTCTGGACAAGGATTTGAAGACCACCCTTGCCGGCGGCGCCGGCTCGGAGGCTGCCGAGAAGGTGGGCAAGTTGGTGGCCGAGCGCGCCCTTGCCGCCGGCGTTTCGACGGTGGTCATGGACCGCGGCGGCTATCGCTATCATGGCCGCGTGAAAGTTTTGGCCGAAGCCGCCCGCGAAGCCGGCCTATCGTTCTAGGGAGATTGAACCATGGCACGTAAACCATCGGGAAGGCGCGGCGATCGGGCCAGCCAACCGACCGAAGATCCCGAAATCACCGATAAGTTGGTGCACATCAATCGCGTCGCCAAGGTGGTCAAGGGCGGTCGTCGGTTTTCCTTTGCCGCCCTGGTGGTGGTCGGCGACGGTCGCGGCCGGGTCGGATACGGCACCGGAAAGGCGCGTGAGGTTCCCGAGGCGATCCGCAAGGCGACCGACCATGCCAAGCACACCATGATCCGCGTTCCGCTGAGGGATGGCCGAACCCTGCATCATGATGTACAAGGCCGCTTCGGTGCCGGACGGGTCGTCTTGCGCGCCGCGCCGGCGGGCACCGGGGTTATCGCCGGCGGCCCGATGCGCGCGGTGTTCGAGACCATGGGAGTGCAGGACGTGGTTGCCAAGTCGCTCGGCTCGGCAAACCCGCACAACATGATCAAGGCGACCTTCAATGCGCTCAACAACTGCATGTCTCCGCGGGCGGTTGCCGCCAGACGCGGCAAGAAGGTCAGCGAGATCGTGGCGCGCCGCAGCGATGTCGGCGGCGCCGAACGGGCCAGGGCTTAAAGCATGAGCGACACAAAGAAACAAACCGTCAAGGTCACCCAGGTTCGAAGCCCCATCGGTCGGAGGAGCGACCAGCGGGAAACCCTGATCGGCCTTGGACTGAACAAGATGCGTCGCACACGCGAGCTCGAGGACACCCCTTCGGTGCGCGGAATGATCGCCAAGGTGAGACACTTGGTGGAAGTGGAGGAGGCCGGGTGAGGCGCTTGCCCCAGGGTCATCCGAGGAACATTTGAGCCATGAGACTGAATGAGTTGCGCGACAACCCGGGCGCCACCCAGCCACGCAAGCGCGTCGGCAGGGGCATGGGCTCGGGGACCGGCAAGACCGCCGGCCGGGGTCACAAGGGGCAGAAGTCCCGCAGTGGAGGTAATCCTCCACCGGGCTTCGGGGGTGGACAGATGCCTCTGTACCGGCGCCTGCCGAAGCGTGGGTTCAAGAACCCTACACGCAAGGAGTTTGCCGAGGTCAACCTCAAGACCCTGCAGCAGGCGATCGATACCGGCAAGCTGGATACGGCGCAAACCATCGACGAACCGGCGATGCAGACGGCCGGTCTGTTCAAACGCCGCCGCGATGGAGTGCGCGTGCTGGCGAAAGGCGAGCTTTCGGCGAAAGTCACACTTCAGGTCACCGGTGCCTCCAAGGCTGCGATTTCCGCCGTCGAAAAGGCGGGCGGGAAAGTGATCGTCACCGGCGGTGGAAAAAATTCCGCCTCCGATAGCGAAGCGAAGCCGAAGCCCGACGCCGCAAAGTCGAAGTCCGGTGCTTCGAAGCCGAAGTCCGGCGCGGCAAAGTCGAAATCCGACGCCGCGGGGCCCAAGTCCGGTGCTTCGAAGCCTAAGTCCGGCGCGGCCAAGGCGAAGCCCGACGCTGCAGAGCCTGAGTCCGGCGCGGCAGAGTCGAAGTCCGACGCCGCAGAGCCGAAACAAGACTGAGGCGGAGACGGGATTATGGCGTCCGCGGCCGAACAACTTGCCGCACATATGAATTTTGGGGCCTTCTCCAAGGCCACCGAGCTCAAGAATCGTATCTGGTTCACGCTAGGCGCGTTGATCGTCTATCGTCTCGGGACCTATATTCCGCTGCCTGGGATCGACCCGGCGGTGGTTGCCGAAATTTTCAGCCGTCAAGCCGGCGGCATTCTCGGCATGTTCAACATGTTTGCCGGCGGTGCGTTGGGGCGGATGACCATATTCGCCCTCGCCATCATGCCTTACATTTCGGCCTCCATCATCATGCAGTTGATGACCACGGTCATGCCGCAGCTCGAGGCGCTGAAGAAGGAAGGCGAATCCGGGCGCAAGAAGATCAATCAGTACACCCGGTATCTGACGGTGGTGATCACCGCCGCGCAGGCCTACGGTCTTGCCATCGGCCTCGAAGGCATGCAGTCGAGTGCGGGGACGGCCGTCATTGATCCCGGACTTTTCTTCCGCTTCGTCACGGTGATAACCCTGGTTGGGGGAACATTGTTCCTGATGTGGCTCGGCGAGCAGATTACCGCACGCGGAGTCGGAAACGGCATCTCGCTGATCATCTTTGCCGGCATCGTCGCCGAACTGCCTAGTGCATTGGTCGGCACTCTGGAGCTTGGACGGACCGGGGCGCTCTCTCCCGCCCTGATCATCGTTCTGCTGGTCATGGCGGTCGCGGTGATCTTTTTCATTGTTTTCGTCGAGAGGGCGCAAAGACGCATCATTGTTCAGTATCCGAAACGCCAGCAGGGCAATCGGATGACGGCGGGGGAGAGTTCGCACCTGCCATTGAAAATCAATACGGCCGGCGTCATTCCGCCGATCTTCGCGTCGTCGCTGCTGCTGATGCCGATTACCGTGATCGGCTTCACGGCGGGCCAGGGCCCGGAGTGGCTGACGACGGTGGCCGCCCTCATGGGGCGGGGCCAGCCTCTGTATCTCGCCATCTATATCGGGTTGATCGTGTTCTTCGCGTTTTTCTATACGGCAGTGGTGTTCAATCCAACGGATACGGCGGACAATCTCAAGAAATACGGCGGCTTCATCCCCGGCATTCGCCCCGGCAGGAATACCGCCGAGTATCTGGACAGGGTTCTGACACGGCTAACGGTCGTCGGGGCCGGATATCTGGCGCTGGTCTGTCTTCTGCCGGAGCTCCTGATCTCGCAGTTCGCGGTGCCGTTCTATTTCGGCGGGACCAGTCTGTTGATCGTGGTTACGGTGACCATGGACACGGTGGCGCAGGTGCAATCCCACTTGTTGGCGCATCAGTATGAGGGATTGATCAAGAAGTCCAAGCTGAGAGGAAGGCGCGGATGATCAACGTTGTTCTGCTCGGGCCTCCCGGGGCCGGCAAGGGAACCCAAGCCAAGTTCCTCGAGGAAACCTTCGGGATCACCCCGTTGTCGACCGGCGATATGTTGCGTGCCGAAGTTGCCGCCGGCAGCACCATCGGTCGGAAGGCGGACGCGATCATGAAGGCCGGTCAATTTGTTCCCGACGATATGATCGTCGGAATTATCGCTCAACGGCTCGACGGCGACGACTGTCGGAGCGGTATCATCCTCGACGGTTTTCCGCGCAATCTTCCGCAGGCCGAAGCGCTGGACGAGATGCTGAAGGAAAAGGGCTTGAAGCTGGATCGAGTGCTTTCGATTGTGGTCGATGACGATGCGATGGTCGAACGGATAACCGGGCGGTTCAGTTGCGCCAAGTGCGGAGCGGGGTATCACGACAAGTTTCACCGTCCCAAGATCGACGGGGTCTGCGACGACTGCGGCGGCACCGAGTTCGTTCGACGCGCCGATGACAAAGCGGAGACGGTCCGGGCGCGGCTCGAGGCCTACTATGAGTGCACCAAACCCATGCTTGATCACTACGGAAAGATGGGGTTGGTGAGCTCGGTTGACGGCATGGCCTCCATCGAAGAAGTGTCGGAACAGTTGAAGGCGGCGATCACCAAGGAGCTGAATGTTGACTAGGGGGGCTGGGCGCTTATAATCCGGCGCCCGCGCGTTTCGCGGTTTTCATTTCGGTTCCAAAACAAGTAGATAAGGAGAGCCTTTTTTGGCGCGCGTTGCTGGCGTAAACATTCCCACCCAAAAACGAGTTGAGATCGCGCTCACGTACATTCACGGCATTGGCCGGTGCGCGGCGACGGAGATCTGCACGAAGGGAAGCATTCCTCGGGAAAAGCGGGTCAACCAGTTGACCGACGCCGAGGTCATGCGAATTCGCGAGATTATCGATAGGGACTACCAGGTCGAGGGTGACCTCCGCCGGGAAGTCGCGATGGGTATCAAGCGGCTGATGGACCTCGGGTGTTACAGAGGGCTCCGGCATCGCCGGGGGCTTCCGGTGCGCGGACAGCGTACCCACACCAATGCGCGTACCCGCAAAGGTCCCGCCAAGCCTATTGCGGGTAAGAAAAAGGCGGCTAAATAGGGATATAGGTTAAGTCTATGGCTAAGGCTGGAACGCCGCGCTTGCGTCGCCGCGAGCGCAGGAATATTGCGTCCGGGGTGGCACATATCAGCGCCACCTTCAACAATACGATGATTACCATCACCGACGCTCAAGGGAACACGATCGCCTGGTCCTCCGCGGGTGGGCAAGGGTTCAAGGGGTCGCGGAAGTCAACGCCCTACGCGGCGCAGGTCGCCGCCGAAGACGTTGGGCGCAAGGCCATGGAGCATGGCATGAAAACGTTGGAGGTTGAGGTAAAAGGACCAGGATCCGGCCGAGAATCGGCGTTGCGGGCGCTGCAGGCCGTCGGGTTCACCATCACCACTATCAGGGACGTGTCGCCTATTCCGCATAACGGCTGCCGTCCCAGGAAACGTCGACGGGTTTAGGTCGCCCCCGAGTTGGGCATTTTCCCGAGCAGTTTGGTTCTCCCGTAGAACCGGCCCGAGCGGTTTGGTTCTCTCGTAGAACCGGAACGTGTGGATAGCGCTCTGAGCATCAGAGTCGCTCTTGTTTTATTGAGCGTGAGGTCGACCCCGTGATCCAAAAGAATTGGCAGGCACTGATCAAACCGATGAAGCTGGACGTTGTCCCCGGCACTGATCCGCGGTGCGTCGCCACCATCGTCGCCGAACCGCTGGAGCGTGGCTTCGGGCTAACGCTCGGCAACGCCCTGAGGCGGGTTCTCTTGTCTTCCCTGCAGGGCGCCGCGGTGACCGCGGTGCAAATTGACGGTGTCCTGCATGAGTTCTCGACCATACCGGGCGTCCGCGAGGACGTCACCGACATCGTGCTCAACATCAAATCCCTGGCTCTGCGCATGGGGGGCGAGGATCCGAAGCGGATGATGTTGGTTGCCGACGGTCCGGGCGAAGTCACCGCCGGGATGATCGACACCGGACACGATATCGACATCATGAATCCCAAGCTTGTCATCTGCACCCTCGACGAGGGGGCCAAGCTTTCCATGGAGTTGACGGTCGAGACCGGAAAAGGCTACGTGCCGGTTACCTCCGGCCGCGCCGAGGATGCGCCGATCGGACTGATCCCGGTGGACGCGGTGTTTTCGCCGGTGCGCAAGATCGCCTACAGGGTGGAAAACACGCGCGTCGGACAGGTCACCGATCACGACAAGCTGTCTCTCGACGTGACCACCAGCGGCGCCGTTACGCCCGAAGACTCGGTTGCGTTGGCGGCGCGGATTCTTCAGGACCAATTGCAGTTGTTCATCAACTTCGATGAGCCGCAGGCGGCGCTGGAGGAAGAGAAGAAGGACGAGCTTCCGTTCAACAAGAACCTGTTGCGCAAGGTCGACGAGTTGGAACTCTCCGTGCGCTCGGCCAACTGCTTGAAGAACGACAATATCATCTACATCGGGGACCTGGTGCAGAAGAGCGAAGCCGACATGCTGCGCACCCCCAACTTCGGTCGCAAGTCCCTCAACGAGATCAAGGAAGTGCTGACGCAGATGGGGCTGCAGCTGGGCATGGAGATTCCCAACTGGCCGCCCGAAAACATCGAGGAACTGGCCAAGAGATTGGAAGAACCCTATTGATCGCGGGTCCTGCCCGGATCGCTGAGGGAGAGGAGAAACAGCCATGCGTCACCGCCTGAGCGGTCGCAAACTGAACCGTACCAGTAGCCACCGTAAGGCGATGTTCGCCAACATGACGGTGTCGCTGCTCACGCACGAGCAAATAGTGACCACCCTGCCCAAGGCCAAGGAGCTGCGGCGGGTGGCCGACCGGATCATCACGCTCGGCAAACGCGGAAGCCTGCATACGCGACGGCAGGCGGCGGCCTTCCTGGGTGATGAGGTGCTGGTGCGAAAGCTGTTCGGGACGCTTGCGGAGCGCTACCGGGATCGCAATGGCGGCTACACCCGGGTTTTGCGGGCGGGTTTCCGTTATGGCGACAACGCTCCCATGGCCGTTATCGAGCTCGTCGACCGCGATCCCGCCGCCAAGGGGGCCGAGGACAAAGCGCGGGTCGTCGCCGAACAGGAAGCCGCCGCGGCCGCAATCTAGCACCGTTCGTGCGGCGGCGCCGACGGATCGGCCGGGATGTTGATCGGGCGAACCTGCGGAATATGGGCGGCGATCGGCTTGGCGATCGCCGTTGCCCTGGGGCCTGCGGGTTTGTCCCGGGCGGCGGAACGGCAAGCGCCGGTGTCCCGAGAGCAGTTGGGCCTTTCCTTCGCACCCGTGGTCAAGCGGGCGGCACCGGCGGTTGTCAATATATACAGCCGCAAGGAGGTGCGAACCCGCGGGTCCACACCGCTGTTCGACGATCCGTTCTTCCGGCGGTTTTTTGGTGAGAATTTTAGGTTCGGCGGACCCCGGTCGCGTATCCAGAACTCGCTTGGCTCGGGCGTCATCGTCGATGGCGATGGCACGATCGTCACCAATCATCACGTCGTGGCCGGCGCCGACGAGATCACCGTGGTGCTTCCCGACCGCCGTGAATTCGAGGCCCAGTTTCTTGGTTCCGACGAGCGGGCCGATCTCGCCGTGCTGAAAATCGATGTCGGCGAAGAGAAGCTACCGTTCCTCGATCTCGACGATTCCGATGAAGTCGAGGTCGGCGACCTGGTCCTGGCGATCGGCAACCCCTTCGGCGTCGGCCAAACGGTAACCAGCGGGATCGTCTCGGCGCAGGCGCGGACCCGAGTCGGCATCAACGACCTCAACTTCTTCATTCAGACCGACGCGGCGATCAACCCGGGCAACTCGGGCGGCGCCCTGGTCGACATGGACGGCCGGCTGATCGGCATCAACACCGCGATCTATTCCAAGAGCGGCGGTTCGATGGGAATCGGTTTCGCGGTCCCTTCGAACATGGTGCGAACGGTGCTCGCGGGCTTCGCCGAGGGCGGCAAGGTGGTACACCCGTGGCTCGGCGCCTGGGGTCAACAGGTGACCGCCGAAATCGCCCATTCGCTCGGCATGAAACGGCCGGCCGGCGTGTTGATCGACGAGGTTTACGCCAGCGGTCCGGCGGACCGGGCGGGCATTCGCGTGGGGGATGTGGTGCTGTTGGTCAAGGAGCGCCCTGTCGATGATCCCGACTCGCTCGACTATCGTATCGCGACGGCCCCGGTCGGCGGTGCGGTGGCCGTCAAGCTGTCGCGCAGGGGAGAGGAACGAACGGTTTCGCTAAGGGTCGAGGCGCCGCCGGAGGAGCCGCTCCGTGAGACGACCCGACTCGGCGGGCGGCATCCTCTTACCGGGGCGACCGTCGCCAACATGTCGCCGGCACTGGCGGAGGAACTCAGCGAACGCCGCTACCGGCCGGGGGTCGCGATTCTCGAGCTGTACTCCGGAAGTCCGGCCAAAAGGTTGGGGTTTCGGATCGGCGACAGAATTCTCGAGGTGAACGGCCAGCCGGTGACCTCCGTGGCGGCGCTCAAGAAAACGACCAACCAGCGACGCAAGCGCTGGCGTATCGCGTTTCGCCGCGGCGGCAAGACCCTCAACCTGGTCATCGGTGGGTGAGGGGCTGTTGGGATGACGACCCTGTTCGAATCGCAGGCGCCACGGCCCCTTGCCGATCGTTTGAGGCCGAACAGCCTGGACGAAGTGGTCGGCCAGGATCATCTTCTCGGCCCCGAAGGCCCGATCCGCCGGATGATCGCTTCGGGCAGGCTCAAGTCGATGATCCTCTGGGGGCCTCCAGGGTCGGGAAAGACGACGATCGCCCGCCTGCTCGCCGAGCACACCGACTTCGATTTTGCGCCACTTTCCGCCGTGTTCTCCGGCGTTGCCGACCTTCGCAAGGTCTTTGACGGGGCTCGCCGGCGCCGGGAGGCGGGGCGGGGGACGTTGCTGTTCATCGACGAGATACACCGCTTCAATCGCGCCCAGCAGGACGGCTTCCTGCCCTATGTGGAGGATGGCACGGTGGTCCTGGTCGGCGCCACCACCGAGAACCCGTCGTGCGAGCTCAATCCGCCGCTGCTCTCGCGCTGTCGGGTGCTGGTTCCCCATCGCCACGATGACGCCGCGCGCGAGCAGATTCTGAGGCGCGCCGAGGATGAT
>JAUXFS010000083.1 GCA_030622775.1 Rhodospirillales bacterium
ACCGAGAAGGCATACATGGCCTCGCGCATGGGGGTTTCGTCGATGAGCACCTCGATGGTGGCGTCCGGCTCGCGCGGCGAGGCGGCGATGATCCGCATCACCCGGTTGCCGGTCTGCGCCAAGGCCGCCAACGCCTCGCCGATCCACCGGACGAACATGCCCTGTCGCAAATCGAAGGTAACATCGACCGCCGGCGGCATATCCTTGCTCAGCATCAGCATCCGCCGATCCGGCTTCTTGAGCACGATGCCGTAGGCGCCGGCGTGGAGCAGCAGGTCCATCTCCAGTCCCTTGCCGAGGGCGTTGTCGGGGGTCGCCTCCACCGCCAGGATCGCCAGATGGGCCTTGGCGATCTGGTCCTCGAGATAGGCCTTGCGGAACCGGGAAATCGACGGCACGTAGATCAGGATTTCGGCAAGCATGACGAAACTCACCGTCAGCGCCAGAAGCCGCACCGAAAGGCCCATGGTCAGGCCCGACCGTTTGAACCGACTGTCGATCATCGGCGAATTATCGCACAGAAACCGCCCGGCGTGTCGCCGGACGTGAGTCAACCGAACCTTGCGAGAAAACGGACGATCTTTCGGGTCCGGTCACTGAACAGCGACGGTGTGTAGAAGCTGCCGGCGGCGCGCTTGTTGATCTCGCCGAGGGTGGGATAGGGGGCGATCATCGTCGCCAGCGCGCCGATTTTGATCCGTTGGCTCATCGCCAGCACCCAGGTCTGGATCAATTCCCCGGCGGCGGCGCCAACGATCCCGGCGCCAAGAATGTGCCCCTTGGGCGTTATCACCACCTTGACCAGACCCTCGGTCAGCCGCTCGGCCTGAGCGCGGTCGTTCTCGTGGTAAGGCCAGCGCAGGACCTTGATTTCCCTGTGCTTGCTCTTGGCCTGTTCCTCGATCAGCCCCACCTGGGCCAGCTCGGGCGCCGTGTAGGTGACCCAAGGAACGCACCGGGTGTCCTCCTTGGCCGGAACGCGAAACAGCGCGTTCTTGATGACGATCCCGGCGTGATAGCCGGCCATGTGGGTGAACTGATAGCCGCCGGCCACGTCGCCGATGGCGAAAACCCGACGGTTGGTCGTCCGCAGGCGGCTATCCACTTGAACGCCCTTGGGCGTGTAGACGACTCCGGCCTTTTCCAGGTCGAGACCGTCGACGTTGGGTCTGCGGCCGGCGGCGACGAGCAGGTGGGAACCCTCGATTCGATCTTCCTGGCCGTTTTCGGCGACGACGATCGAAACGCCGGCCGCGGTTGGAGCGACCCCGACGACCTTGACGCCCTCACGGAGATCGACGCCTTCCGTCTTCAAACGGGTTCGCACCACGTCGACGAGTTCCGGATCGTCCTTGGGCAGGATCGCGAACATCTCCAGCACCGTGACCCTGGAACCCAGTTGACGGTGGGCCTGGGCCATTTCGATGCCGATCGGCCCGCCGCCGACGACGATCAGGTGCTCGGGGACGGCGTCGAGATCGAAGACCGTCTCGTTGGTCAGAAACGCAACCTCCGACAGCCCCGGGATCGGCGGCACGAACGGCGACGAACCGGTGGCGACGACAAACCGACGGGCGTTGACGCGGATATCGCCGGCCTCGACCTGACCAGCCCCGGTGAAGCGGGCATGCCCGTTGATCACGGTCGCGCCGAAACCTTCGAACCGCTCCACCGAATCGTTGGGAGCGATGGCGGCGATCACCCCGTGAACGTGGTCGTGAACCCGCCTGCCGTCGATCCGGGGCGCGCCCACATCGATACCGAAACGCCCGGCGTGGCGGGCGGCTTCGGCGACATGCCCCGCCGCCAGCAACGCCTTCGACGGCACGCAGCCGTAGTTCAGGCAGTCGCCCCCCATCTTTCCCCGTTCGATGAGCACGGTGGACGCGCCCATCTGCGAGGCGCCGGCGACCACCGAAAGTCCCCCCGAGCCGGCGCCGATCACGCAGATGTCAACGTCGAGCACCCTGGTCGCGCTTTTCATGGCCTTCCGCGCTTCAGACGTTTGTAGAGAATTGGAACCACCGAGAGCACGGCCAGACCAACGATCGGGGCGAGAATTTCTGGCTCGAAGATGATCCCGAGATCCGGCGTTTCGCCGGCATCGAACACGGCGCCGAGGCCGTTGCCGACCAGGCAGTAGACGAAGCTCCCCGGAATGATGCCGAAAAAGGTGCCGATGACGAACGTCCTGAGCGGCACCCCCAGGAACGCCGGCACCAGGTTGACCAGCCAGAAAGGAAACAACGGCACCAGGCGCAGCACCAAAAGGTAACTGAGCGCGTTCTCGCGAAACCCGTCCTCCATCCGGCGCATCGCCGGACCGGCCTTGCTGCGCAGCATGTCGCCGAGCGCGTACCGGGCGGCGAGAAAGATCGCCGAGGCGCCGAGGGTCGCGGCGGCGACAACGTAGATCGCGGCGGACGCGGCACCGAACAGGAACCCGCCGCCGATCGTCATCCACACCGCACCGGGAAGGGAAAACGCCACCACCAGAACATAGATGGAGACAAAGGTCAGCGCGGCCAGAACGTAATTCTCTTGCTGCCACGCCAGAAGCGCCTGACGGTGTTCGCGCAACGCCTCGAACGAGAGATACTCGTTCCAACCGAAAGCAAAAAACGCGACGAACCCGCCCGCGATGACGACAAGCGGCAACAAACGCCAGGGCGAAAATTTCTTGCCGTTCTCCCGGTTCTCGTCCGCGTCTGCTCCGCGCAAGGCCGGCACTCCTTCCATCCCGCCAAACCCCTTATATCTGAACGCACAAGCCAGCCATATACGCAAACGGCAGAAGCGCCAGCCACTCACAATTCGTCACCTTTGCGTGACCTCTCTCCCTGGGAGTAGGCCGTCCGGTCCTCCCGTGCACGGGGCGGGACGACTCCGATGAAAGTCGAAACCTTCCACCGCCATCGTTGACTTCCATGGATCAAGTTCGTATACACCGAGCCCATTCTGCGTCGGAGTTAACCCGTGAAACGTACTTTCCAACCGAGCAAGATCGTCCGCGCGCGGCGTCACGGTTTCCGCCAGCGCATGGCCACCGTCGGCGGGCGGCGAATTCTCGCCAATCGGCGCAGAAAGGGGCGCAAGCGCCTCTCTGCCTGAGCTGTTCGTGGCAGCCGCCGTCCCGCGTCTCAAGCGTCGATCGGAGTATCTGCGGATCGCCCGCAACGGACGAAAGTGGGCCATGCCGGGGCTGGTGCTACAGGTCGGGCGCGGTGACGTGCGAGATGACG
The DNA here is from genome assembly GCA_030622775.1 of Rhodospirillales bacterium. GTDB lineage: Bacteria > Pseudomonadota > Alphaproteobacteria > Rhodospirillales > Defluviicoccaceae > JAUXFS01. The sequence continues at coordinate 3,243 of JAUXFS010000083.1, forward strand.
CGACCGATCAGGCCGCGGCCATGCGCGTCGGCTTCACCGCCAGCCGAAAGGTCGGCAACGCGGTGGCGCGCAACCGTGTTCGCCGCCGGCTTCGGGCGGCTGCGGAGGAGATCTTGCCCGTGCACGCAAAGCCTGGGCGTGACTATGTAATCATCGGCCGGGCCGCGACCTTGCGGCGGCCGTTTCACGCCTTGTTGGGCGACCTGGAGAACGCATTGAAACGCGTCGGCGCTTATCGCAACCGGCCAAAACCGGATGACGGCGCCGGCGGGAGAGAGGCGGCTGAATCATGAACCCGGCAAGCGGCTTGGTCCGTGCTGTCATCCTCGGCTATCAGTACCTCATATCTCCCATTCTTCCGGGTTCTTGCCGCTACTGGCCGAGTTGCTCCGAGTATGCGCTCGAAGCGGTCGGGCGTTTCGGCGCGATCAAAGGTGGATGGTTGGGGTTGAAACGTATCCTTCGCTGCCGTCCGTGGGGCGGATCCGGCTATGACCCGGTACCGGGAAAGGCAACCGGATGCGAGCGCCTCGACCACCACGGCGATTGTCATCCGATCACTTGAACCAAGCGTTTATACCAACGAGCATTGATATTAGACGGGATCTCTTCGAGACAGGGCACGATTGGCGATGGACAACAAGAATCTGATTCTGGCGATCGTGCTCTCCGTCGCCATTATGTTCGGCTTCAACTACGCTTACGAATTTTTCTACCCGCCGCCGCCGGAGGCGCCGCAGTCGCTACAACAACAAGCGGCCCCCGGGACCGCGCCGCCGGCGCCCGACCGGGCTGAAGTTCCACCAGCGCCGGTGCGGCCGGCCACACGTGGCGCACCGCCCCCTTCCAGCGCATTGACCGGCGAGAACCGGGCCAAGGCGTTGGCCGAGACTCCCAGGATCCGCATCAACACACAGAGCCTGCATGGTTCGATCTCACTGGTCGGTAGCCGTCTCGACGATCTGACTTTGGCGGATTTCCGCGAAACCCTGGATCCGGAGAGCCCGGAAATCGTGCTGTTCTCGCCTCGGGGCGCGCCGGGTGCGTACTTTACCGAGTTCGGCTGGGTCGCGACCGACGGGGAGGTCGAAGTCCCGGGTCCCGACACCCTGTGGACCGCCGACCGGAAGACCCTGACCCCGCAGAATCCAGTCACGCTGAGTTGGGACAATGGTGCCGGACTGATCTTCAAGCGCACCATTGCGGTCGACGAGTTCTACATGTTCACGGTGACTCAGCGGGTGGAGAATACCGGCGCGACGCCGGTCGCCCTTTCGCCCTATGGGCTCGTTTCCCGTCATGGGACGCCGGTGGTGAGCGGTTTCTATATTCTCCACGAGGGCCCCCTCGGGGTTTTCGACGGGACCTTGAAGGAAGTGGATTACGACGACCTTGAGGAAGAAGGTGTAATTCAGCAGAAGAGCACCGGCGGCTGGATCGGTATCACCGACAAGTACTGGCTCGCCGCGTTGGTGCCCGATCAGAGTGAGACGGCTAATTTCCGCTTCGTCGGCCAGAGAAACAATAACACCAACATCTACCAAGTGGACTTCGTCGGCGGCGAGATGACGGTCGCACCCGGCCAGAGCGTCGCCGTGGAAAAACGCCTATTCGCCGGCGCCAAGGAAGTCCGGCTTCTGGATCTCTACGAGGAAAAGTACGGGATCTCCCGTTTCGATCTGGCGATCGATTTCGGCTGGTTCTATTTCCTGACCAAGCCGCTGTTCTATTTTCTGCTCTATATCTATGACTACGTCGGCAACCTCGGGGTCGCGATCCTGTTGCTCACGGTGGTCATCAAGCTGGCATTCTTCCCGCTCGCCAACAAGTCCTACAAGGCGATGAGCCAGATGCGGAAGCTGCAGCCGGAGATGTTGAAGCTGCGCGAACGGTTCTCCGACGACAAAACCCGCCTCAATCAGGAGATGATGGGGCTCTACAAACGCGAGAAGGTCAACCCGGCATCGGGCTGCCTGCCGATGGTGGTCCAGATCCCGGTGTTCTTCGCCCTCTACAAGGTGCTGTTCGTCACCATCGAGATGCGCCACGCGCCGTTTTTCGGGTGGATCCAGGATCTGTCGGCGCGCGACCCGACCACGGTGTGGAACCTCTTCGGTCTGATCCCGTGGGATCCGTTCACCGTTATCCCCGACCCCGCCAACATCGGGCTGTGGCCATTGGCCATGGGCATTACCATGTTCCTGCAGCAGAAGCTGAACCCGCAGCCGCCCGACCCGATGCAGGCGAAGATCTTCATGTTCCTGCCGATTGTCTTCACGTTCATGCTGGCCCAGTTCCCGGCGGGACTGGTGATCTACTGGACATGGAACAACGTGCTGTCGATCCTCCAGCAAGCGGTGATCATGCGGCGCGCGGGGGTCAAGCTAGGAGGCTGATCCTCGCGTCTGTAACAATCTGATCCTCGCGTCTGCAACAATACGGAAACGGGCATTGACCGCCGGGGAAAGCGAAGACGATGGACAGGAAGCATTGGAGCGGGGGCGGCTCCTGTTCGCTCTGCCGTGCCTGTTCGTCATCGGTGCCGCCCGGATCGATCAGGCGCCCGATGGTGCGCTGCCGGAGGTCGGTTTCGGTGGACGCTCCAATGTCGGCAAATCCAGTCTGGTCAATGCGCTGACGGGCCGCAGGACATTGGCCAAGACCTCCAATACGCCGGGCCGCACGCAGCAACTCAATTTTTTCGACCTGGGCGAACGGCTGATGCTGGCGGACCTGCCGGGGTACGGTTACGCCAAGGCGCCGAAGTCGACCGTCGAACGTTGGACCCGGCTCGTGAACCTCTATCTGCGCGGCCGGGTTTCCCTCAGACGGGTCCTCCTGCTGATCGACGCCCGCCACGGGATCAAGGACGTCGATCGCCGGGTGATGTCGATGCTGGACAAGGCCGCCGTATCCTATCAGGTGATTCTCACCAAATGCGACAAACTGAATCCGATGCCCTTGGAAGAAAGGATCGCGGCCACCGCCCTCGAGCTGACAAAGCATGGCGCCGCCCATCCCGAGGTGTTGGCGACCAGCGCGCGGACCGGTGCGGGTATCCCCGAACTGCGATCGGCTCTCGCCGCCCTCTCCGGCTGACGCCGTTCGCCCGGCCAAGTATGCCGGCAGCGCACCCAAAAACAAAATCAGGTGTGGAAATCTCGCTCAGGGTGCTTACAGTCGCGGGCGATGAACGAGAAGCGGATCAAGCTCCGGGAACATTGGCTAGAAAAGGCGCGGACCTTGTCCGAGGCCCTGCCGTTCATGCGCCGCTACGCCGGGGCCACGTTCGTCATAAAGTATGGCGGTCATGCGATGGGCGATGCCGATCTCGCCAAACTGTTCGCACGCGACATCGTTCTCCTCCGTCAGGTTGGAATCAACCCGGTGGTCGTTCATGGCGGCGGTCCTCAGATCGGCCGGATGTTGGAAAGGCTCAAAATCAAGAGCGCCTTCATCGATGGGCTCCGGGTCACCGACAAGGACACCGTCGACGTGGTCGAGATGGTTTTGGCCGGCTCGATCAACAAGTCGATCGTCTCGGCGATCAACGAGGCCGGCGGTTTCGCGGTGGGGCTTTCCGGCAAGGACGGCAATCTGATCCGCGCCCAGAGGCTGAGACGGACCAAGCGCGACCCCGGATCCAACATCGAGCGGATTCTCGATCTCGGGTTGGTCGGCGAGCCGACCGAGATCAATCCCCACATCCTCGACTTCTACGAGCGATCCGACATCACCCCGGTGGTCGCGCCGATCGGCACCGGCGCCCAGGGCGAAACCCTGAACGTCAATGCCGACACCGCCGCGGGCGCGATTGCCGCCGCCGTCGGCGCCCGGCGGCTTATCATGCTGACGGACGTCGAAGGCGTTCTCGACAAATCGGGCGAGCTGATCGAGGAGATGACGATGAGAGAGGCCCGCGGCTATATCGCCGATGGGACCATTCACGGGGGCATGATCCCGAAGATCGAGACCTGTCTCGAAGCCGTCGGCAAGGGCGTGGAAGGCGC
>JAUXFS010000214.1 GCA_030622775.1 Rhodospirillales bacterium
ATCTTCGGCGTCATGCACGTGGTCAACTTCGCCCACGGCGAAATGATGGTCACCGGCATGTATGTCGCGTTCATCGTCCACACGGTTTTCGGAATGGACGTGATCGCCGCGCTGCCGGTGGTCGCGGCCATTCTCTTCGCCTTCGGGTTCGTGCTCCAGCGCGGCCTGATCAACCGCTTCGTCGCCGCGCCCCAGCACCAGCAGTTCCTGTTGCTGGTGGCGATCGCGATGGTCCTGACCAACGCCCAATTGATGATCTTCGGCCCCGACGCGCGCTCGACCCAGGTCGATTATGCCTTCGATTCGTTCGAGGTCGGGCCGCTGCTGCTCGATAAGGTGCGGATCTACGCCGCCGCGACCGCGCTCTGCCTGATCGCCCTGCTCCATGGGTTTCTTCACTACACCCGCACCGGAAAATCGATGCGGGCCTGCGCCGACAACCATCTCGGCGCCCTGGTCGTCGGCCTCGACGTCGGCCGGCTCTACGCCGTCACCTTCGGAATCGGCGCGGCGTGCGTCGGCGCCGCCGGGACGCTGATGCTCCTGCTCGTCGATGTTCACCCCCACCTCGCCGTCGACTATACCCTGCTCGCCTTCGTCATCGTCATCGTCGGCGGACTCGGCAGCATCGGCGGGGCGCTGTTGGGCGGCATTCTGATCGGTCTCTCGGAGGCGATGGCCGGGATTCTGATCTCGCCGTCGATGAAAAGCATGTTCAGCTTCGGCCTGCTGATCCTGGTGCTTTTGTTGCGGCCGCAAGGGCTGTTGGGGCGGCCGTCGTCATGAACGTGCTGTTCGCCGACGTACCGGTTCGGGGGCTGGTTGTCCTCGCCGTGTTCGCCGCAGCGCTGATCCTCGCCCCGGCGGTCGTCGACGACTATGTGCTGTCGATCCTGATCCTCTGTCTCTACTTCTCGTTCATCGGCCAGGCGTGGAACATCATGATGGGCTTCGCCGGCCAGCTCTCGCTCGGCCATTCGCTCTACATCGGGCTCGGCGCCTACACCAGCGCCGCGCTGTTCGTCCACTTCCAGACGATACCGTGGATCGGCATGCTGGCCGGCATGGTCGTCGCCGGCGCCGCCGGCGGGATCATCGGCGGCCTCGGTTTTCGCTTCGGCATCCGCGGTGTCTATTTCGCCTTGCTGACCATCGCCTTCGCCGAATTCACCCGCGTCGCGTTCGACCATTTCGGCTGGGTCGGCGGCTCCAGCGGGCTGTTTCTGCCGGTCGAGTACCGCGACGACAGCGACCTGTTGTCGCTGCGCGGGGCGCCGGTGATGTTCTACTATGTCATCCTCGCGTTCACCGCCGGCGCGCTGGTGCTGGCGCGCCTCATCCTCGCCAGCAAGATCGGCTACTACTGGCTGGCGATCCGCGAGGACCAGGAGGCCGCCCAGGCCCTCGGCATCAACGTCTTCCGCTACAAGATGCTGGCGGTGGTGCTGTCGGCGGTGCTGACGTCGATGGCCGGCACCTTCTACGCCTTCTACTACAACAACCTCTACCCCGAGACGATCTTCAGCATGCACAAGTCGATCGAGATCCTGCTCGGCGTCGTCGTCGGCGGGCTCGGCACCCTGTTCGGTCCGATCCTCGGGGCGTTTCTGCTGACCATGCTCGGCGAGTTGATGACCGACCTCGCCGAGCACATCGACCTCGACGGCGTCAAGCAACTGTTCCTCGGGCTGTGTCTGCTGGTGATCATCGTGTTCAGGCCCGCCGGGGTATGGCCGTGGCTGGCGCGGCGGCTGGGATTGAGCGGCCGGCGCGATGCTTAAGGTCTCCTCCGTCACCAAGTACTTCCGCGGCCTGACGGCGGTCCGCCAGGTCAGCTTCGAGGTGCCCACCGGCGCCATCGTCGCGCTCATCGGCCCCAACGGCGCCGGCAAGACGACGACCTTCAACCTGATCAACGGCATGCTGCGGCCGGAGGAAGGGCGCATCGAGTTGGACGGCCGCGACATCACCGGCCTCAGGCCCGATCAGGTGTGCCACGCCGGCGTCGGCCGCACCTTCCAGATCGCCAAGCCGCTGGCCGGGCTAAGCGTGCTCGACAACGTCGTCGTCGGCGGCTTGCGGATCACCAACAAGGTCGCCGAGGCCCGGATCGCCGCCGCCGAAATCCTCGAGGTGCTCGACCTCGCCCACAAGCGCGACGCGGCGGCCGGCAGCCTGACCCTGCCCGAGCGCAAGCGGCTGGAGGTGGCGCGGGCGCTGGCGACGGGGCCAAAATTGTTATTGCTCGACGAGGTGATGGCGGGGCTGCGGCCGAACGAAACCGACGCCCTGGTCGAGACGTTCCGGCACCTGAACCGGAGCCTGGGGCTGACGATCCTGCTCATCGAGCACGTGATGCGGGCGGTGATGGCGCTCTCCGAGCACGTCGTCGTGCTCAACCACGGCGTCCTGATCAGCTCGGGAACGCCCCGGGAAGTGGTGCGCGACCCCCAGGTTCTCGAGTGCTATCTCGGCGAGGAGGCTGTCTGAGCAACCGATGCTGGAAATCGACGGATTGCACCTGAGCTACGGGGACGCGGTCGCGCTGAGCGATGTCTCGCTCACCGCCGGCGCCGGCGAGATCGTCGCCATCGTCGGCGCCAACGGCGCCGGCAAGACGTCGCTGATCCAGACCGTCGCCGGCATCCACCGTCCCGACAGCGGCCGGGTCGTCTTCGACGGCACCGACATCACCGGCTGGCCCAGCCATCGGGTCTGCAACCTCGGCATCGGCCAGGTAGCGGAGGGACGGCAGATCTTTCCGTCGATGAGCGTCCAGGAAAACCTCGAGATGGGCGCGATGATCCCGCGCGCCCGCGCCCACGCCGCCGCCGCCTACGCTCGGGTCCTCGACATCTTCCCGCGGCTCGCCGAACGCCGCCAACAGATGGCGGGAACCCTGTCGGGCGGCGAGCAGCAGATGCTGGCGATCGGCCGCTGCCTGATGGGCAAGCCGCGGCTGGTGATGTTCGACGAGCCGTCGCTCGGCCTCGCCCCCGCCATCGTCCAGGAGGTGTTCGCGGTGATCAAACAGCTCAACCAAGACGGGATGACCATCGTGCTGGTCGAGCAGAACGTCGCCGCGTCGCTGAAGCTGGCCGGCCACGCCTACGTCCTGGAGAACGGCCACATGGTGATGCGCGGGACCGGCGAATCGTTGTTGAACGACGACCGCGTCCGCCAGGCCTACCTCGGCCTATGAGCCTGAGAGGTTACGAAAACGAAGACGACAAGAACCATGGGAGGATGAAATGTCCGGAGCACCCCTAGTCGACCTGGATTTCGCCCCGGCCGCGGTGGAGACGACGCCGCTGCCCGGAGGCGGGATGGTCCTCGGTTCGCCGATGCCGCTGGAAGCGTACCCGTCGAGCCTCGGCGTCCATCTCCGGCAATGGGCGGCGGACGCCCCCGAACGGCTGTTTCTCGCCGAGCGGGCGGCGGACGGCGGATGGCGCGAATTGACCTATGGCGAGGCGAGGAAGGCGGTCGCAAGCGTCGCCCAGGGCCTCCTCGACCGCGGGATCGACGCCGAACATCCGGTGATGGTGCTGTCGGACAACGGTATCGACCACGCGATCCTGGCGCTGGCGGCGATGGACGTCGGCATTCCGGTGGCGCCGGTTTCGCCGGCCTACTCGCTGATGTCCCAGGATCATGCCCGGCTCAAGCACATCTTCGCCAAGGTGGCCCCGCGGCTGGTGTACGTGGCGAACGGCGGCCTGTTCGCCAAGGCGCTGGCGGCCCTCGATCTCGGCGATAGCGAGATCGTGGTCAGCGCCGCGCCGCCCGAGGGAGTCCCCGCCACCCTGTTCTCCGAACTGGCGGCGACGACACCGACACCGGCGGTCGAGCAGGCCCATGCCCGGGTGGGACCGGACACGGTGGCCAAGATCCTGTTCACCTCGGGATCGACGGGCATGCCGAAGGGGGTGATCAACACCCAGCGGATGATGTGCTCCAACCAGCAGGCGATCGCGCAGGTGTGGCCGTTTCTCGCGAGCACGCCGCCGGTGATCGTCGACTGGCTGCCGTGGAACCACACCTTCGGCGGCAATCACAATTTCAACATGGTGCTGCGCAACGGCGGCACCCTCTATATCGACGCCGGCAAGCCGGCGCCCGGCCTGGTCGAAAAGACCATCGCCAACCTGCGCGAGGTCTCGCCGACCCTCTATTTCAACGTGCCGCGCGGGTTTGACGTGATGCTTCCCTACCTGGAGGCGGACCCGGCGCTGCGCGACGCCTTTTTCGCCAGGCTCGACCTGATCTTCTACGCCGGCGCGGCGCTGCCCCAGCCGTTGTGGGAGCGGCTGGAGACGCTCTCCGTCGCGGCCAAGGGCAAGCGCGTGCGGATGGTCTCGGCGTGGGGCGCCACCGAGACCTCGCCGATGGTCACCACCGTCCATTTCGCCATCGACCGCGCCGGCATCATCGGTCTTCCCGCCCCCGGATCGGAACTGAAACTGCTGCCCAACGGCGACAAGCTGGAGATGCGGGTCCGCGGCCCCAACGTCACCCCGGGCTACTGGAAGGATCCGGAGTTGACCACGGCGGCGTCCGACGCGGACGGGTTCTACCGCATCGGCGACGCCGGCAAGCTCGCGGACCCGGACGATCCGTCGAAGGGGGTGGTGTTCGACGGGCGGACCGCGGAGGACTTCAAGCTGATGTCCGGGACGTGGGTACATGTCGGCATGCTCCGCATCGACGCCCTCGCCGCGGCGACGCCG
>JAUXFS010000216.1 GCA_030622775.1 Rhodospirillales bacterium
TAGGTCATGACCCCCGCTTCGCGCCAATCCTGGAACATGCGCCGGTATTCGGTGATCCGGTTTTGTTTCTTTTTGGCCACCAGCAGGTTTTCGGGATCGATGTTCTCCAGGCCGATAAAGGCGTGCTTACAGCCGGCGCGCGCGGCCTTTTCGACGAACCGCGGGATCTTGTGACAAAGCGTATCGACCTGAATCAGAAAATGGATGCCGATATTTTCCTTTTCCTTCAGCTCGATCATGCGGTCGAACAGGGCTTCCCAGTTCTTGTTGCGGGCGAAGTTGTCGTCGGTGATGAAGAATTTCTTGATGCCCCGCGCATAGTTATCTCGCAGGAATTGCTCCACGTCGTCGGCCGTCCGATAACGGGACTTGCGGCCCTGGACGTTGATGATGGTGCAGAAGCTGCACTGGAACGGGCAACCGCGGCCCGAGTCGAAGCTGGCGCGGGTGGTGATCCGACGTTCCAGGGTTTCCGCAGCAACCACCGGAACGGGCGCGCCTTCGAGACCAGGGAGGTCGGACATCGCATTGTAAAGCGGCTTCAGCGCACCGCGATAGGCGTCTTGCAGCACTTCGTCCAACCTGCCCTCGGCCTCTCCTGCAAAGATCGAGATGCCGAGATCCATCGCTTGCTGGATCTCCGGGGGCGTGTGGGACAACATCGAAAGACAACCGCTCGCGTGAAAGCCGCCAAGACACACCGGAATGTCGGCCGCGATGAACGGGCGAGCGATGTCCACGGCCCGCGGGAACTGGTTCGATTGGACCCCGACCAGGGCCACCATCCCCTTGCCGCCCCTGATTTCGATGTCACGAAGGATCGTTTTCGGCCTGATACGAGTATTGGCCTCGTCAAGGTTTGTAATTACGATATCGACGTCGTCGCCGAGCACTCGGCGCTCAATACACTCCAGCGCGATTCCGTTGAGGACAGACATCGTGTTGGCCGGAATGTCCGAACGGGCCCACTGAATAACATAGCCATCGTCATCGTAATGAGATGGTTTGATCAAATATAATCGAAATGTTTTTCGGCGTGCGTCCCGCTCTTTACCAGACATTTGACCGTTTCCTTTGGTCGAAACCCGCTGCAATTTCTTCTGCTATGCACCAGAGGTTGGACAACCCCAAAGAAAGCAGTAGAAAAATTGACAAAAGGTGATCAAGTTGCTCATACACTAGGTCGGGGCTTGATGCCACAGCAAACAGTTCGATCCGGGCGTTTTTGGGTGGAGGGCGTTGCAAAAACGCACCTGCGCGGTCGGATTGACCCGGGCTCGCGCTTGGTTATTCGAAGATGTTTCGCCTGACCTTGCCAACGGGCTCCCTTCGGCTTCCGCGGCGGACTTCAGGGAACCCAACCGTGACCCAATCGCCGGCAGCCTCCTGATTTTTCCGGTGATGAATTGGCGTTGACCGCGACGGAACTCTCGTCAAAATGGGCCGCCCTACTGTTTTGCAACGGATCCACTCAACAGAGCTTCAAGGGCATGGATCGCCGTCAAAGGTTGTCGGTGACGGCGAGGCGCGAGGCGCGGCAATGCCGCGGCGGGCGGTTTTCTTTTGAACTGAATTCGTAACTGCCCAGGTTGTGCGTGACCAGAGCCCACAGGTGTCGGGAAGGGGGTCTGGAAGGATAGATGTTGTAGGTTGCGGGAGTTGACGGCCTAGATTTTGATTGACAAGAGGAGGGGGAGACGATTCAAGGATTCGATGATTCTGGAAGTTCTCGCCCACCTGTCGAGAGACGAACTCATTAATCTGCTGGTGGCGCAGGAGGCGCACCATGGGGCCGAGATTGCGGCTCTGACGGCGCGTCTTGGCGAGCTTGAGCGTCGGCTTGGCCTGAACAGCCGGACCAGCGGCAAGCCACCGTCGAGCGACGGGCTGAAGAAGCCGCCGAGGACGCGCAGCCTGCGCCAACCCTCGGGCAAGAAACCGGGCGGGCAGAAGGGGCACAAGGGCGAGACCCTGTGTCAGGTGGCCGAGCCCGACGCCACCGTCGATCACTACCCCAAGGCCTGCTCGCGCTGCGCCTCGGCGCTGACGCCGGACATGGCCGCCGGGTACAGCGCCCGCCAGCTGTTCGACCTGCCCAAGCCGCAGCCCGTGATCGTCACCGAACATCGCGCGCATCGCTGCCGCTGCGGCCAATGCGGCGCCGAAACGCGGGCCTCGTTTCCCGAAGGGGTCGCGGCGCCGGTGCAGTACGGCAGGCGGATCGTGGCGATGGCGGTCTACCTGCTCCAGTACCATCTTCTACCCGAGGACCGCCTGGCCGAGTTGATGGGAGACCTGTTCGGCGTCAAGCTGGCGCCGGCGACCATCGCCGGCATGAGCCGGAGTTGCGTCGGGCGTTTCCGGCGCTTTGTGGATGTCGTGTGCGAGCAGGTGACGGCGGCGCCGGTCAAGCACCTGGACGAGACCGGCTTTCGGGTCGGTGGGCGGACGCAGTGGCTGCACATCGCCGCCACTGCCCTGTTGACCTTCTACCGGGTCTCGGCCAAGCGCGGCAGCCTGCTCGCCGGCGTCATCGGCATCGTGGTGCACGACCACTGGAAGCCGTACTTCACCATGCCGGGCGTGCTGCATGCGCTGTGCAACGCCCATCATCTGCGCGAGCTGCAAGCCCTGATCGAGATCGAGAAGGAGGCCTGGGCGGGCAAGATGCAGAGACTGCTGCGCCGCGCCTGCCACGCGGCGAACCTGGCGCGCAAGCGCGGCGTGCCGTTGAACCCGGACCTCGTCGAACGCTTCCGACGAAGTTACGACGCCATCACCGCCGAGGCCATCGCTTTCCACGAGGCCCAGCCCCCGCTTGCGCCCCCACCGGCCAAAGGCGGCGCCAAGCGCCGGGGACGCAAGCGGCGCCGCACCGGCCACAATCTCGTCTTGCGCCTGCAGGCCCGCAAGGAAGACACCCTGCGTTTCCTGATCGACCCCGCCGTGCCCTTCACCAACAATCAGGCCGAGCAGGACGGGCGCATGATGAAGCTCAAGCAGAAAATCTCCGGTGGCTTCCGCTCGCAACAGGGAGCGGACGACTTCGCCGTCATTCGCAGCTTCATCTCGACCGCCAGAAAGCAAGGCTGGAACGTCATCCAGGCGCTCATGCAGGACCCCGAAACCCTGATACCGCGCCTCCGCATGGCCTGAGCACTGCCAGGCTACCTGGGCAGTTACCAGAAAGATACATCGCCAACGGAGCGAACGTACAATGCTCAGCCGTAGATTGTGGCTCCAAATCCGCGAAACTTGATGCACTCAACTGGGAAAACCCATACTTTCCAGGGATCGGGGAGTAGCGCAGCTTGGTAGCGCATCTGCTTTGGGAAATGACATGAAGGCTGCAATTAAGCTTTCCTTTTCAACGATGTAGCGGATTCGACGGCGGCGGTTTTGGGACTATTCCGGGATGCAGCAGCTTCCATCGCTCCGCGCACGTCATCCGTGACCACGTGGGCGTAGCGGCTGGTCGTGGCGATGTCAGAATGCCCAAGCATGGCTTGTACGACCTTTAGATTGCCGGAGGCCCGGAGCACCCGGGTTGCCGCCGTATGCCTGAGATCGTGAAACCGGAAGTTATCGATCCCAGCGGCCTCGATCGCCCTTGACCAATCCCGTCGCCAGCCGCCCTGCGAAAACGGGTAGACCTCGCCCTTACGCCGCTGGCCGCAACTCCGCTTGCATCGATAGGTGAAAACGTAGATGGGGTGGTTCCCCCGTTGTTCGGCGAGCAGAACGACGACGGCGCGGGTGAGCGGCAGCGTGTGAACATCGCCGCCCGGTCGGCGGCTCTTGACACGAAACGTGATCGATCCGGCCGCTTCGTCGACCTGCGCCCAGGTCAGCCGGATCCCGTTCATAAGCCGCACCCCCGTCGTCAGACAGAACGTGACCAGGGGGTGCAGGTCCTCGCGAAGGTGGGCGAACAACCGTGCCTCTTCGTCCGCCATCAGCTCGCGCACGCGCGCCGCTGGCTCGGGCAACACCAGCTCGCGCCAGTTCGGTGTTTCACCGACATCGGCTTTCCAGATCCGGCCGGCCCGACGCAACACCCGGCGGAGGAGTTGAACCTCGCGGTTGACCGAGGAGTCCGACACTTCGGACCGTCGGCGCGCCACGTACTCGGCGATCACGTTATCGGTAATTTCCGACAGCGATGTATTTTTGCCGAGACGGGTGACCAGATTGAATAGCTGATATTCGGTCGTCGCGTGCGACGGTTGATGCTTGGCGACTTCCTCGAAAAAGCGTTCGGCCGCAGCGTTGATGGTGGTTGGCAACCGCTTTGTCTGTAGCCGGCCTTCGGCGACTCCGACACGCATTCGGGCCTCTACCTGGCGCGCCGCATCTTTCGACGCTGTTCCCGTGCTCCCATGAAATCGAAGACCTTTGATGACGAAATCATAGTGCCAGCTCGGGGATTTTTTCGGCCGGTAGATGGACATAACTGCCTCCGGTTTTCGATGAACTGCCGCAAGTCACCGTCGGTAAACTTGCGGGTTCGCTTGCCGATCAAAACAAAACGAATCTCGCGGTTTCTACAATGGTTGCGAAGCGTCCTGGCGCTCATATCGAGCATTTCGGCCGCTTCGGCCATGCCATGGAGAAGTCGTTCAACCATAAAACACCACCGCCGGGCGCCCCGGGTGCAGCTCGGTGCGGCGGACGCCGCCGATCGCGTCAAGCCAAACGTCGACCTGCA
>JAUXFS010000322.1 GCA_030622775.1 Rhodospirillales bacterium
CTCGGTGGTGTGGTTCCTGCGGCAGATTTGGATGCGCCTCGGCCGCAACGCGGCGAGCCTGGGAACCCTCGGGATCTCCGCGCCCGGTCTCGAAATCCGCGGCAGCCTGACGACCCCGGATCCGGTTGAATTGCACGAGACGCTCGCCCGGCTCGCCGCGGCCGGCGTCGACTGCCTGGCGATGGAGGCGTCCAGCCACGGCCTCGTCCAGCATCGCCTCGATGGCGTGCGCGTCGCCGCCGCGGCGTTCACCAACCTGACCCGCGACCATCTGGATTTCCACGGCACCACCGAGGCCTATCTCGCGGCCAAAACCCGGCTGTTCTCCGAGGTTGTCGAGCCGGGTGGCACCGCCGTGCTCAACGCCGACTCGCCCGATCTCGCCGCGGTCGAGGCCGCGGCGGCGAAGGGCGGCCTCCGTGTCCTCACCTACGGGGGGCGCGGCGCCGACATCGCCGCCGAGGAGATAGAGCCGGTGGCCGACGGCCAGCGTCTGGATATCACCGTCGCCGGCGTCGGCGGGCGGGTGATGCTGCCGCTGGCCGGCGATTTCCAGGTCTCCAACGCGCTTGCGGCGCTCGGACTTGCGGTGGCCACCGGGGCCGATCCGGCGGCGGCGATGGCGGCTCTGGAAACCCTGCAACCGGTGCCGGGCCGTCTAGAGCGGGTGGCGCGGCTGGATAGCGGCGCCGCCGTCTACGTCGACTACGCCCACACCCCCGATGCGCTCGCCGCGGTGCTGAAGGCGCTGCGCCCACGGGGCGGACACCGGCTGGTGGTCGTGCTCGGCTGCGGCGGCGACCGTGATCGGGGCAAACGCCCGGAGATGGGACGGATCGCCGCCTTGTTGGCCGACGGCGTCATCGTCACCGACGACAACCCGCGCGGCGAGGAACCCGCGGCCATCCGCCGGCAGATCCTCGCCGCCTGTCCGGGCGCGGTCGAGATCGGCGACCGGGCCGAGGCGATCGCCGCCGCCGTTTCGGGACTGCGGCCGAAAGACGTGCTGGTCGTCGCCGGCAAGGGCCACGAGACCGGGCAGATCGTCGGCGATCGGGTGTTGCCGTTCGATGACGCGGCGGTGGTTCGCGCCGCCGTCCAGGAGATCGAGCGATGAGCGCCGGCCCCGCGCTGTGGACCGCCGCCGAAGCAGCGGTCAGCACCGGCGGCAGCGCCGCGGCGCCGTGGACCGCCGGCGGTGTCTCGATCGATACCCGGACGCTCAGGACCGGTGACCTGTTCGTCGCGATCAAGGGACCCCATTTCGACGGCCACGCGTTCGTCGCCGACGCCCTTGCCAGGGGCGCCGTCGCCGCGTTGGTCTCCCGCGTTCCCCGGGACATTCCGGCCGACGCGCCGTTGCTGTTGGTCGACGACACCATGCGGGCGCTCGAAGACCTCGGACGCGCCGCCCGCGCCCGAAGCGTGGCGCGGATCATCGGCGTCACCGGCAGCGTCGGCAAGACCGGAGTCAAGGAGGCGCTGAGGACGGTGCTGAGCGCCCAGGCGCCCACCGTCGCCAATGCCGGCAACCTCAACAACCACTGGGGCCTGCCGTTGAGCCTGGCGCGGATGCCCCGGTCCATCGCTTTCGGTGTGTTCGAGATGGGCATGAACCACCCGGGGGAGCTCGATGCGCTCACCCGTCTCGCCCGTCCGCACGTCGCGGTCATCACCACCGTGGAGGCGGTGCACAAGGAGTTCTTCGCCTCGACCGAAGCGATCGCCGACGCCAAGGCCGAGATCTTCGTCGGGATCGAACCGGGCGGGGTCGCGGTGCTCAATCGGGATAGTCCGCAGTTTTCCCGGTTGGCCGCCGCCGCCGGCGGTTATGTCGGCACCGTCGTCGGCTTCGGCCGCCATCGCCAGGCCATGGTGCGTCTCCTCACCGTGGAGACGGATGACAAAGGATCGCGGGTGCGGGCTTCGGCCGCCGGCGAGACCCTGGACTACCGTCTGAATGTTTCCGGCGCGCACTGGGTGAGCAACAGCCTGTGCGTGCTCGCCACGGTGATGGCCGCGGGCGCCGACGTCCGCGCGGCCGCGGCCGGGCTTGCCCGCTTCACCGTGCCCAGGGGGCGTGGCCGGCGCTCGGTGGTGACAACCGCCGAAGGCGCCTTCGAGATCATCGACGACAGCTACAACGCCAGCCCGGTGTCGATGGCCGCCGCTTTCGAGGTCCTCGGCCGGGCCGAACCGGGACCCGGAGGCAGGCGGTTGGCGATGCTTGGCGACATGCTCGAACTGGGTGACGACTCCCGCGATCTGCATGTCGCCCTGGCCGGGCCGTTGCGGGAAAACGGCATCGACCTGGTGTTCACCGCCGGGACGGCGATGGCCCACCTGGCCGCGGCTCTGCCGGCATCCATGCGCGGCGGTCATGCGGTCGATTCCGCTGCTCTCGTCCCCTTGGTCACCGCCGCCGTCCGCCCGGGCGACGTGGTCACCGTGAAAGGGTCGGCGGGCAGCAGGATGGGTCTGATCGTCGAGGCCCTGCTTGCTCTCACCGGGGACGAAGCGGGCGCAAGCCCGGTCAAGCGCGTGGTCAACGGGGGCTAGGGGGCAAGGATGCTGTTTAATTTTCTCTACCCCCTGGCCGATGAGTTCGCGCTGTTCAATGTCTTTCGCTATCTGACCTTCCGCACCGCCGGCGCGGTTATGACCGCCCTGATCGTCAGCTTTCTGGTCGGACCGACCCTCATCCGTATTCTGCGCAGCCGCCAGAACGGTGGCCAGCCGATCCGCCTCGACGGACCCGAGAGCCATCTCCTGACCAAGCGCGGGACACCGACGATGGGCGGTTTCATGATCCTGTTGGCGGTGACCGTGTCGACCTTGCTGTCGTGCCTGCTCAGTCAAACCGTCAATCTGTGAGGCAATTTTTTCCAGAGTTTCGTTTACCGAGGCTTTGGCCTCATCCACGCTCATGCCCTGCCCTATTAACTCACCGATTTTTTTTGATGCGGTTTTACGCTCTGCCAGCAGGCTTTGACTATCAACGTCAGCCTGCTTGCGGCGCGCATCCAGTGCGATGAAAGCCGCGAAATCAAATGTGTATCCGCGCTTTTTCAATTGCTCAGCGACACTCTCGGGGTCTTTTCTGACCACCTTTATATCTAACATTTCGTATCCTGTGTTTTAGCCGGGTTAAAAATTATAGCGCTCTACGCGATCAGCCGGGTCAGGTAGATGGCGCTGCCCGCCGCCACTACACAAAAGGTCACACTCATGAGCATATAGCCCAGGGCGTGAAACATGTGCCCCGCTTCCAGCAAATGTATTGTTTCCAGGGAGAACGTGGAAAATGTGGTAAATGCTCCAAGGAAGCCCACCATCAAAACACCGCGCCAATCCTGGTGAATGATCTGTTTTTCAATAATCAGTACGTAAATAATGCCGATTGCGAAGGAGCCCACCAGATTTACCAGCAGGGTCCCCACGGGCACATGCCCCTCCCACAATTCGTGAATCCGGTTAGCGATCACATAACGAGCCACAGCACCGGATGCTCCGCCCAGGGCGATAAATAACAGATATTTCATAAATAGCGGCGCATTGTACTGCTTTTGTCCCGTTCGCGCAGGTACTGCAGTTTTTCCGCGATCTTTTTTTCCAGGCCGCGATCTACCGGGTGATAATACTGTGCATCCTTCAGTGCCTCGGGAAAATAGTTTTCCCCCGCGCTGTAGCCGTCCTCCTCATCATGAGAATAGCGATACTCAGCACCGTAATCGAATTCTTTCATCAATTCTGTGGGAGCGTTACGCAAATGCAGGGGAACTTCACAGCTACCACCTGCGGCTACATCTGCACAGGCCGTTTTGTAAGCGGTGTAGACAGCGTAAGTCGGAGGC
>JAUXFS010000500.1 GCA_030622775.1 Rhodospirillales bacterium
CCGAACGCCCAGCTTCTGTGGCGGACCACCCGGCGGGTGAAGCCGATCGTCCCGTCGACGAAAAGGGTGGCGAAACGGTCGACGCCCGGCAATCTCCGCCTCGTGATCACATCGGAAACCGGCGCGCGCAGAAGACGGTTGGACAGCGCCGGGATCACCGTGACCGCGACGATCAGCGACATCATCACCGAGACCGAAATGGCGACGGCGATGTCCCTGAACAACTGCCCGACCTCCAGGTCGAGCATGAGGATCGGGATGAACACCATCACCGTCGTCAGTGCGGAGACCAAAATCGCCCCCCACACCTGTTGGGCACCCTCATAAGCCGCCCTGGCCGGCGGCAGTCCCTGCTGGCGCAGGCGGTAGATGTTCTCCAGCACCACGATCGCCGCATCGACCACCATGCCGACGGCGAATGCCAGGCCGGCCAGGGAGATGACGTTGATCGACCGGCCCATGGCGGCCATGGCGACGAAAGAGGCAATCACCGACACCGGGATCGCCAGGGTGATGATCAGCGTCGCCGCGCCCGAGCGGAGGAACAACAACAGGATCAACGCAGCGAGAAAACCGCCGATCCAGATGTTCTGCCGCACCAGGTCGATGGCGGAATTGATGTAGATCGTCTCGTCGTAGACCTGGGTCAACGTCAGGCGCTGGGCCGGCAGGAAATCCCGGTTGAGATCGTCTACCGCCGCATGGAGGCCGGCCATGGTCTCGATCACATTGGCGCCGGTTTCGCGGATGGCGTTGAGCGCCAGGGCCGGCGCACCGCGGATGCGGATGGTCGAGACCGGTACCTTGTAGTCGAAACGGACATCGGCGATGTCGCCGACGGTCACCCGGGCAATCCGACCGGTGGCGGGATCCTCGATGCTGCGCAACAGCACCGCACGGACCTGATCCGGCGTCTCGAACTCGGCTTCGCTGCGAACCACGTAGCGACGCTTGCCTTCGGAGACGTCGCCGGCCGATATGGAAGTGTTGGCGGCGCGCAGCGTCCCCACCACGACGGGAACGGTCAGGCCGTAGCGGGCCATTTGTACCGGGTCGACGATGACCTTCATCTCCCGGTCGCTGCCGCCGAAGACGTTGACCCGGCTGATCCCGGGAACGCGCTCCAACCGATCCCGGACCACGTCCTTGGCGAAGTCGCGATAGGTGTGAATGGGTGTTTCGTTGCCCGAGGCGCGGCCGAGGATGAACCAGGCGATCGGCTGGTCGTCGCTTCCCGCGGTATCGAGTGTCGGTTCGTCGGCCTCGTCGGGATAGCCCTCGACCCGGTCCAACCGGTTGGCGACCAGCAGCAGGGCCTTGTTCATGTCCTGGCCGATGGCGAACTCGAGGGTGACCCGCCCCAGCGTCTCCTGGGCACTGCTTCGCATCTCCTCCAGGCCCTCGACGCCGCGCAGCACCTCCTCCTGGCGGTTGATGATCTCCCTTTCCATCTCCGCCGGAGCCGCGCCCGGCCACGGCGTGCGAACGCTGATCACCGGTTTGGAGACATCCGGCGTGAGCTGGATCGGGATCTTCTGCAACGCCACCAGCCCGAACATGACGACCATCAACACCGCCGCGATCACGGCGATCGGCCGTTCGATGGCGAGTCGGATCAGGTTCATCCCTGGGCGTCCTGCAGGTAGCGGACCTTTTGTCCCGACCGCAGCCGTTCGTTGCCGCGAATGACGACGAGGTCGCCGACGACCAGCCCGTCGATCACCTCGAAGCGATTGCCCGCCGCCTCGCCGAGCCTCACCGGGCGGATCTCGGCGGTCCCGTCGACGACGACCACCACCTCGCGTCGACCCTTGCGGCTGACAACCGCATCCTTGTGGACGGTGACGACGGTGCGGGGCTTGCCGGCGGGCACGTGGATGGTGACGCTCCGATTGGCCGCCAGGTCGGTGATCTCGCCAAGGTCGGGAACGAAACGGACGGTCCGGGTGCGGGTCAGCGGATTTTCCTCGGGGATCGCGGCGCGGACCGTGGCGTCTCGCACGACCCCGCCAAGCTCGAACGTCACCGCCGCGCCGGGAGTGAGCCCGCCGATGCGCTGTGCCGGAACATCGGCTTCGATCTCCAGGCTGTGGTCGTCGACAAGGCTGACGACGGAATCGCCGACGTCGACATGGGCGCCGACCTCGGTATGGCGGCGTGTCACCACGCCGGCGTAGGGCGCGCGGATCTCGGCATCGCGAAGCGCGATCTCGGCGAGGCGCAGTTGGGCCCGGGTCCTCGCCAAATCGGCGGCGGCTTTGGCCAGTTCGCCTTTCTGCATGACCACTTCTAGTTGTTTGTCTTCGTAGATCCCCTTGCTGAAGGCTGGCGATTTTCGCAGGCCCTCGATGCGTGCCAGTTCCTGACGCCTCAATCTGACCTCGGCGTTGGCGGTGGCCAGCGTGGCTTCGGCTTCGGTCACCTCGGCGGCGCGAAGGTCTCGTTGAGAGGTCAAGCGATCACGGTCCAGGACGGCGTTGACCGCGTCCTTTTCGATCCTGTCGCCCACTTCCACGAGGATCTCGACCACCGGGCCCTGAACGCGGGCGGCGACGACACCGGCGCGGCGCGCGACCAGCCGGCCGAGCACCGGCACCGTCTGCTTCAGGGGCTCGACCCGCACCGCGTCGACGCGGATCAGGGCCTCCTGCTGCGCCGACGCGGGAGCCGCGAACAGGGTGGCGGCGGCGACAACAGCGGTGACCGGAAGGACACGCCAGGGGACCGTAAACGTCATTTCAGACTACTCGTGTGTC
>JAUXFS010000439.1 GCA_030622775.1 Rhodospirillales bacterium
CGCCAGCATCACGGCGCACCGCACTCCTTGCCGGAAACCTCGATAGGCCGTCACAATGGGTTCCTATCAATGACCGTTGGTATTAGCCGCCACGGATGCAGGGCGACGCCACGGATACGCGCATAGGCGCCTTCCACCAGTAGCAATACTCGCTGAAGCTTGAGCCCTCCCGTGGTCGCTCCCGCCGCGCCGCCGCACGTCATCGCAATGCTCAAGAGCAACAGCGCGGTGGGGCTCCATGCCTCCAGCGACACGGTCTGAAAGCCGGCGGTGGCCAGTGCCGAGGTCCACTGGAACAGACCGTCGAGGGAATCGACATCGACTCCCGACCAAGCGTTCTCCGCGACCAGCAATAGCGTGCCGGCGATCCACAACACAATGAGCATCCGGTGCTGAGGATCTTTCCACAGCGTACTGATCCTGCGCTGGGCGAGGATGTGATAGTGGGCGGCGAAGCTGACGGCGCCGGTGAGCATGATCAGTATCATCGCCAACCTCGGCCCGGCGCCGAAATCGCCGAGGCTGTTGTCGGTGACACCGAAACCACCGGTGGCGATGCCTGTCATCCCGTAATTCACCGCCTGCCAGGCGTTCATCCCGGTGATCCACAGCAAGGCGATCGCGGCCGCGGTGTATATCAGGTAGATCCACCAGATCGTTCGGACGGTTTCGGCGAGATCCGGAACCAGGGTCTTGCCGTGAGCCTCGGAGAAGTAGAGCCGGTAGGCGTCGCCGGACGGATGAAATACCGAGAGCATCACCAGAATCACGCCGACGCCGCCGACCCATTGGGTGAACGACCGCCACCACTGCAGCGCGTGCGGCAACCGGCTCGGGCTTTCGGCCATGGTCAGGCCGGTGCTGGTGAACCCGGAAACCGATTCGAACAATGCGTTCCAGAAGTCGCGAAAGACCAGCAGCGTTGTCGAGCTGGCGGCATCGGGCGCCTGCCATGCCGTCAACAGGAACGGCAGCGCCCCGACCAGAGGAACCAGCATCCAGGACACCACCGCGGTCACCATCGCGTGGCGCAGCCGCATCGGCGCGGCTTGCCGGAAGGCGTGGAACAGGATCTGACCCGGCAACAGCGCCACTACCGCCGTCGACAAAAACGGCGGCGCCGCGAAACCTTCGCCGAAAATCCAGCATACGGGCAGAGAGGCCAGCGCCATCAGTCCAGGAACGTGGAGCACCACGCCCAGGTCCCGGAGTACCGTTCTGCCGTGTGGAGACATGGATCGCTTCCGTTTGAACCGGGTTGCACCAACGGTCCATACCGTTCCGACGTTGGCTCGGCAACACCGACAAAGTACCATCGTCGGCAAAGCGTCACGCACTCAGAGTCCGGCTCATAATGTATTGTGAGCCGGACGCTCAGGGGGTCGCGGGCGAACCATGAGTGTCCACACCGAAAGCCGCCTCATCCATGCAACCCAGGAACGGTTGTTCGAGCTTATCGCCGACGTCGAGAAGTATCCGGAATTTCTGCCGATGTGGATCAACGCCCGGATCTACCTCCACCGGGGTGACGCCTATTACACCGAGCAGGAGATCGGCCTCGGGCTGATCCGCCAGCGTTTTCGCACCAAGACGGTGCTGATGTCCCCCACCCGGATCGATGTTACGTCGACCGACGGCCTGTTCCGCAAGTTTTTCGTCCGCTGGGATCTTGCCGGTGACGGCCACGACTGCCGGGTTACCACGACCCTCGGCTGGGAGGTGCAGTCATTCCTGTTGCAGACCGCCATCGATCTGCTCCTGCCGGAGACCGTGCGCTCCATGGTTTTCGCCTTCGAACGGCGCGCGCGGCAGGTTTTCGCCTGATACCAACCATGCATAACGCGCGTCGATCCGGTCGCGGCCCGAGCGCATTCGGGACTTTTTCGTTCACGTCGCCAGGCGAAACGTGTATCAGGCTGTGGATTGGGGTGGTTCCCGTTGGAGGAATGCTGCGGTGACGTATCGAAACCTGATTGTCCATCTTGACGCCACGGCGGCCTGTGCGACGCGATTGAACGTCGCCGTCAGCCTCGCGCAACGGTTCGGGGCCAGGCTGACGGGCGTATTCGCCGTGGCCGAAAACCACGTGCATAACGCCGCCGCCGGCAAACAGCGGGGAGCGATTCTTCGCCGCGCAGCCGCATTGACGACGTCGTTCCGCGAGCAAACCGTGGCGGCGGGGATCCAGGCGGAATGGCATATGGCCCTGTCGACCAACGATGTCCGGGTCAATCAGACCATGGTCCGGAGCGCCCGGCATTTCGATATGGCGATCCTGGGTCAGTTCGATCCTCAAACCGCCGATGGCAGCATTCGCGCGGATCTGGTCGAGCAGACGGTGTTGCTTTCCGGCCGGCCGGTGCTGGTCGTTCCCTATGCCGGCAATTTCACCCATATCGGTCGGCGGGTAATCGTCGCCTGGAATCCCAATCGGGAGGCGGTACGTGCGCTCAACGATGCTCTGCCGCTACTCGTCGACGCCGATAGAGTGATCCTGGTGACGCTCGACCCGGCGGCGGAGCCGAGAAGAATGATGGAGGGCCCGTTCGCCGACATGGCCGGCCACCTGGCCTCCCATGGGATCGACGCCAGCTCCGAGAGGCTTGTGTACGACCGGCGGGGAATCGACCCGGCCGACCGCCTGTTGTCCCACATCGCCGACGAAGCCGCCGACCTTCTGGTGATGGGCGCCTTCAGCGATCCAAACAGGCAGATCCAGTCCAGCGAAAACCTGACCAGCCCCGTCCTCGCCCATATGACGGTGCCGGTATTGATGTCGCACTGACCGGCCGGGCGTGCTCGCCTGATACCAACCCAGGTTGGTACAATACCGGGTCGGTCAAGGGACCTGTTCGAACAACGCCAACGCCGGCAACGGGCCATCGCCGGCCAGCGCCAGGACCGCGTCGATCATCTCCTTCACCTCCCCGTCGCCAAGTCCGGCGAAGGCGAGCAGCATGCGTGCCTTGGCGATCATTTCGTCGCGATCGAGCGGGGCTTCGGGGTCACCCTTGGCGTGGGTTTTGCGAAGTCGGAGGCCAAGCGGTCTTAGGAAGACAAGGTAGAGAG
>JAUXFS010000060.1 GCA_030622775.1 Rhodospirillales bacterium
AACCCGGTGCTGATCGTCAGGTCGCGGGGGGCGCCAAGGGTCAGCTCCGGATCGACGATCGCCCGTTCGGGATACAGGAACGGCTGGGCAAGGGAAAACTTGCGTTCCGCCGCCCGGTCCCAGACCGTTGCCCAACAGGTGACCTCGCTGCCGGTTCCCGCCGTGGTCGGCACGGCGATGACCGGCGTGCGGCCCAGGTTCCCGCCGCCCGCGCCCGTGCGCAAGTGGCGATCGACCCGGTCGAAGTTCCCTCGCGCCGCGGCCAGCGCCTTGGCGGCATCGATCACCGATCCGCCTCCCAGGGCGACCACCGCCTCCACCGCCGGCCACCGGTCGGCCGACGCCGCGCAAAGGGACGCGAGGTCCGCCACGTCGGGATTGGTATCGATGCCGTCGACCAGGACCACGGGCGCCCCGGCGGTCTCGGCGACGCGGGCCGCCAGGGCCGGGAAGGGATCGGTGGCGTAGGTCACCAGGGCATAGGCGCGTCCGGCCAGGGCGTCGCCGACCGTGTCCAGGGTTCCGTAACCGAAGCTAATCCGCACCGGATTGTGATAGGTCCACATGCAAGTCGGTACTCGTTCGGGTCAAGGGGCGTCGAAGGCCTGATGATGCACCACCACGCCGTCCGGCGACAGCAGCACCACGCCATAGGCCGGGGCCTCGTGGCAATGGGGCACCGGCGCCGGCGTCGACATGTCCAGGGGCACCTGGTGGTTGATCGACGCCACGGCGGTGAACGGCAGGCCGCGCCAGCTTCCCCCGATCGGCCGATGCACATGGCCGACGAACAGGTGGCGCACGTTGCCCCGTCCGGAGATCACCCGGAACAGGTCGTCGGAATTGGCCAGGGCCATGGCGTCGAGGCTGGGGATGCCGATGGCGCAGGGCGGGTGGTGCAGAAAGAGGTAGGCCGGGCGGTCGCCGAGCCCGGCCAGCCTGGCGTCGAGCCAGGCCAGGCGGTCCGGGCAGAGCCGCCCTCCGTAATGCCCGGGGTCCAAGCTGTCGAGCAGGATCAGGGCGCCGGCGGGGTTGTCCTCGAACGACTGGGCGAAGTCCTGGCCAGCGGCGAAGGCGGTGGGAAAGACCGCGCGGACCGATACCCGATCATCATGGTTGCCCACGGTCAGACGCCAGGGCACGACCAGTTCGTCCAGCAGCCGGCGCAGCCGTTCATACGACGCCGCGTCGCCCCGGTCCGCCAAGTCGCCGCTCAGCACGCAGGCCCCGGCATCGCCGTGATGGGCGTTGATATGGCCAATGCAGGCCGCCAACCGCGCCGCCGGATCGAGGCCGAACAGGCGTTCGCCTTCGGGCACCATGTGCGGGTCCGTCAAGTGAACCCATTTGGCCCGGTTCTTCATCATCCGGACACATCCCTCCCATCGTTTCGTCCGCGGCCGATCAGCACCAGCCAGACATCGTAGGAGAACGCCAAACGCAATTCCTCGCGGCTTGATACCGTGGCCCGGATCCAGCCGCCCGGAATCCGTCCGAATGCGATGGGCAAGGCCTGGAGCACCAGACCGGGGCCCGCCCCGGGCTCGAGCCCGTCGGCGAACACGATACCGTCGGCGAGCCTCGCTTTCGAATCACTTTACCGGGATCGGTCGCCGTCCGCCGGCCTCGGAACCCGACCGGAGGTTGGTATGACACCCGCGTTATGCCGCCGTGAAAAAATCGCGGCGGTCGAGCAGATTCCACCGGAAATTAAGGGGACATTATATTTAATTCCGAAGAATTAAATATAATGTCCCCTTAATTTCCCTAGATTCCGATGGAAATCCCGCCTTTTTCTCGCGGTATGACGTCGCCAACACCGATTGGACGGTACCCACCGACACGGTGTCTTTGCGGTTGCCGATAAATATGCGATGTAGTTACCGTGCCGGTTTGGGATGGAGCATGGAGGACGGAGATGGCAGACAAGGACGCGGACACGGCCACCGCCGAGACATTGCGCGAGGAAATCGAGCGGCTACGGGCCGATATGGCGGCGATCGCGGGGACGCTCAAGGACATGGGGGCCGAGGGCGGGAGCAAGGTCTACGACCGGGTGCGCGAGCAGGCCTCGCGGGCGAAAGGAGAGGCCGAGCAGGCGGCGACGGCGGTCGGCAAGCAGATCGAGGAGCGTCCGCTGACGTCGGTGATTACCGCGTTCCTTCTCGGCGCCATCCTCGGCGCCCTGATAAGTCGCCGCTAGCCTTCTGCCGCGCGGCATCCGATGGGACGGTATGTTTTTCGCCTGGAAGTGCTGCTCGTTTTCGGCTTTCTGGCGGCGCTTCTGATCCTGGCGGGTTGGGGCTTCCTGGTCGCGGCGCTCTACATGGTCCTGGCGGCGGAAACGGGACCGACCGGCGCGGCGTTGATCACCAGCGTGATCTGCCTCGGCGGCGCCGGCATCGTCGCGACGATCGGATGGCTGGTTCTGCGATCGTCGGCGCGGCGGGACGGGGAGGATCACGGAAAGCCCGATGCCGTCAAATTGGCGCTGGCAGTGGGCGAGGCGCTGGGAGGCGACCTGCAATCCCTGGCCAAGAACCATCGCTACGCCATGATCGGCGCCGCCCTGGTCGCCGGTTTCGCCGTCGGGGTCAGCCCCAAGCTTCGGCGCTCCCTGCGCAGCCTTCTCAACACCTGAACGTCGCGCTTGGCGGACCGGTCCGTCCGCATCGGGGAGTGGGCAGGGCGAACCGGACCGGCGCGGCCGCGTTTCGATCGTGATGCGCCGATGACCCGGGATTGCCGTCCCTTGGCGTGCATTCCAAATCACTCAGATGCCCCAAAAGACGGACAGGCTATGCGCAGGATATCGGTCGCCCTATAATTGGCATCGGTAGTGACACGCTCTCGAATTGGAGACGGATCATGGCAACTGCCGCGCGGAGCACGGTGCTGGCGGGATTTCTATTGGCGCTTGCCGCGAGTGTTCCGTGTCCCGTGCTGGCGGGGCCGATCCATGATGCGGCCGAGGCCGGCGACGCGGTCGAGGTTGCGCGCCTGATTGCGGCGGGGACCGACGTCGACGAGAGAGACGGCGCGTTCAACACGGCTCTGCACGTTGCCGCCGATGACGGCCACCTGGAGGTTGTCGAAGAGCTTATCGCTCACGGGGCTGACGTGAATGCCAGGGACATATCGGACCTGACGGCGCTCCAGTTGGCGATTCTCGGAGACCACGAGGCCGTTGCGAAGCTTCTTGTCGCCAAGCGCGCCGACGTCAACGCAACCGACAACATGGGCATCACGGTCCTGGACGAGGCGACCCGCAAGGGCAACGAGAGTGTCATCGAGATGCTCGAACGGGCCGGTGCCAAATGCGGGACCAGCAATTACGCTTGTTAGGAGCGGCAGTCATGGATCAGGGCTGTTGTCGTCGATTGCCCAGTCATCCTGCGCCAGGACAGCCCGCCACTGAGGGGTGGTGCAAATCGCCGGCCCGCCGTAACCTCACCCACTCGGTCGGCCATTCTCGGAACACTTCGGCCCCGTTGGCTGCCCCCGAAAATTGGGGTAGCCCCGAAGGGTCGCTGCGTTGGGATTTGGAGACGTGGCGGAAGAAAAAATCACCCGAAAGCTGACCACGATCCTCGTCGCCGACGTCGAGGGCTATACGCGCCTCATGGGCGCGGACGAGGAAGCGACGCTGAACACCCTCAGCGGGTATCGCGAAGTGTTCGATCAATTGATCGTCCGGCACGACGGTCGTGTCTTCAACACCGGCGGCGACAGCGTGCTGGCCGAGTTCAACAGCACCGTCGAAGCGGTGCGTTGCGCAATTTCGATCCAGGAGGAGATCTCCAGCCGCAACGCCCAGCTGACGGACGACCGAAGACTGAATTTCCGCATCGGGATCAACCTTGGCGACGTGATGGTCAAGGACAGCGACCTGTTCGGCGCCGGCGTCAACCTGGCTGCACGACTGGAAGGGTTGGCCCCGGCCGGTGGCGTCTGCATTTCGGGCAGTGTGTATGAGCAAATCAAGGACAAGCTGTCGCTCGGATTCGAATACATGGGCGAGCAGACCGTCAAGAACATCACCGAGCCGATCTCCGCCTACCGGCTGCTGCCGGGTCAGACCTCGGCCTCCACGGCCACGACGGCTATCTCGAAACGACGGGGCGCCAGGCGCTGGCGGATGGCGGCCATCGCCACGGCCGTGATCGCCGCAATTGGCGCCGGCGGACTATGGGTCTGGTGGCCGAGGCTGTCCGGTGTGGAGCCCGCCTCGCTCGAGCGCATGGCCTTTCCGTTGCCGGACAAACCCTCCATCGCCGTTTTGCCGTTCTCCAACCTATCCGACGATCCCAGTCAGGACTATTTCGCCGACGGTATCACCGACGATTTGATCACCGACCTGTCGAAGAACCCCGGCCTGTTCGTGATCGCCCGAAACTCGACTTTTACCTACAAGGGTAGAGCGGTGAAGGTGCAACGGATCGCCGAGGAACTGGGAGTGCGCTACGTGCTGGAGGGGAGCGTGCGTCGCGTCGGCGATCAGGTCCGGATCAATTCCCAGCTCATTGACGCCACCACCGGCGGTCACCTATGGGCCGACCGCTTCGACGGTTCGTTGGCCGATGTGTTCGTGTTGCAGGACAAGGTGACGGAGCAGATCGTGACCGCACTTGCGCTGGAGTTGACGCCGGGTGCGCGTGCGCGGCGGGATTCGAAGCAATCGCTCGACCCAAGGGCCTATGACGCGTTCCTCAAGGGCTGGGAGCATTATCGCTTGGATACGCCGGAGCACTACGCCAGGGCGCTCCAATACTTCCAACAAGCCGCCGAACTCGATCCGGACTATGATCGTGCGTGGGCTGCGATGGCATCCATCCATTGGAAAAGTTACAAGCAGGACTGGGCCGCGGTGCTTGGTCTTGGCGCCTATGCAGCCAGGAGCAAGGCGCGGGAGCTTCTGGCCAAGGGGTCGGGAAAGCCGTTGCCACTGGCCTATCAGGTTGCGTCACAGATCGCGCTCTGGCGCGGGCGTTTCGACGAGGCGATCGAGGCCGCCGAGCAGGCTGTGGGATACGATAGCAGTGACGCCGACAGTCAGGTCGCATTGGCCGAGGCCCTGATCTATGGTGGCGAAGCGGAGAAGGCCTTATCTCTGATAGAGGAGGCGCGCCGGCAAGATCCTTACAACGAATCGCGCTATGCGTTTCTGCAGGGCCTCGCCCGGTTTGTCATGGACCAATTCGAGGCGGCCGCCACGTCGTTCGAGCGAACTCTCGAACTCAATCCCGAACTATGGAACCCGGAAGGCAGGTTGGGGAGAGCTTACTGCTACCCCTGCGTCGCGCTCATCTCCGCCTACGGCCATTTGGGTCGCATCGGAGACGCCCAAGTTCTGATCGAAAAAATCAAAAACGAATGGGCCGGGTATAGCCTTTCGACCGGGCGGTGGAGATGGCCCTTCGAGGCCGGCACGGACATGGATCGGTTCGCCGACGGGCTTATCAAGGCTGGTGTCGAGGAGTGACGACATCATCGCCTGCGCGCGGCCGTGTTTCGATCGTGAACCAGACATCGTAGGAGGACGCCAAACGCAATTCCTCGCGGCTTGATTCCGTGGCCCGGATTCAGCCGCCCGGCATCCGTCCGAATGCGATCGGCAGGGGCTGGAACACCAGACCCGGGCCCGCCCCGAGCTCGAGCCCATTGGCGAACACGATACCGTCGGTGAGCCTCGCTTTTGAATCACTTTACGGGGATCGGTCGCTCGCCGGCGGCCTCGGAACCCGACCGGAGGTCGGTGGATTCGGCCGATACGACACCCGCGCTTCGCCGCCGTGGAAAAATCGCGGCGGTCGGGCGAAATCCGCACCGGCTTTAGCGAATCGGTAACGCCGCGACCCTATTCTGACGAGGAGGCCGAGGACCCGCGGCGAACGGGCCGGGTCCAGACACTCCGGGACACCAGACTTTAGGCTGCGGAGGGTCCATGCTTCTTGATCTCGACATCTATCGCGTCGCCAGGGCGTTGATTCACACCCACGGCGACGAGGCTCCCATCCACGTCACCCGGCGCGCCAGCGCCTCGCTCGAGACCGGCGACGTCAGGGGGTGGGCGGAGTGGCTGGAGATCATGGCGGCGGCGGAAACGCTGCTGGCGAAAAGCCCGTCGAGGCCGATGCGGGTCGCGCGCAGCGCCCTCTGAACCCGAACTCTCAGGCGATCTCGAAGATGCCGTCGACCTCGACCGAGACGCCGAGCGGCAACGACGGGGCGCCGACCGCGGCGCGGGCGTGGCGGCCGGCCTTGCCGAACACCTCGACCATCAGGTCGGAGGCGCCGTTGATCACCTTCGGCTGATCGGTGAAATCGGGGGTGGAGTTGACGAAGCCGCCGAGCCTGACCACCCGGACGACCCGGTCGAGATCGCCGGCGCAGGCGTCGCGCACCTGGGCGAGCAGATTGACGCCACATAACCGGGCCGCGTCATAACCGTCGGCGATCGTCAGATCCGCTCCGAGACGACCCACATACTTCAGCTCCCCCCGGTCCAACGTGATCTGACCGGCGACGAACACCAGGTTTCCGGTGACTACGTAGGGTACGTAGGCGCCGGCCGGCGCCGCCGGCTCCGGCAGTCTGATGGCGAGTTCGGCGAGACGGGCTTCGATCTTTCCGGTCATGGCGCGGTCCTTCTGCGAGGGGCGAAGCAAGTATCTTAGTCGGGTGCCTGCGAGGGCGCCAGCTATTGACACCGGCGATCTGGCGCGCATTCTCCAGGCCACCGAAGCGGGAAGCGCAAGCTGAAAGGGGAGCCGAGATGGAGGTGTGGGAACTGAAGGAGGCGTTCGGGCCGGAGCATTTGCGCAAGGGCGAGCGGCCCGATCCGGCGCCGGCGGCGGGCGAGGTTGTGCTGCGGATGCTGGCGGCGTCGCTGAACTACCGCGACACCCTGATGATCCGCGGCGGCTACGGGCCGCGGGTGAAGGTGCCGCTGATCCCGGTTTCCGACGGCGTCGGCGAGGTGGTCGCGGTGGGCGAGGGGGTCCGCCGCGTCGCCGTCGGCGATCGGGTCGCGCCGGCGTTCTTTCAGAGCTGGATCGGCGGGACTCCGACGTCGGACAAGTTTCACGACACCCTCGGCGGCCCGCTCGACGGGGTGCTGACCCGTTTCATGCGGATCGGCGAGCAGGGCGTTTCCCGTGTTCCCGATCATCTCGGCGACGAGGAGGCGGCGTGCCTGCCGTGCGCGGCGCTGACCGCCTGGAGCGCGCTCGTCACCGAGGGGAGTATCGGTCCGGGAGACACGGTGCTGGTCCAGGGCACCGGCGGCGTCGCGCTGTTCGCCATGCAGTTCGCCAAGATGGCCGGCGCGCGGGTGATCATGACCTCGTCGCGCGACGACAAGCTGGCCCGGGTGCGCCAGCTCGGCGCCGACGAGACCATCAACTACCGGACGACCCCGGACTGGGACCGGGTGGCCAAGGACCTCACCGGCGGCGAGGGCTGCGATCACGTCATCGAGCTCGGCGGCGGCGACACCCTCGAACGCTCGATCCGGGCGGCGCGGACCGGCGGGCAGGTGAGTCTGATCGGCGTTCTCGGCGGCGCCAGGGCCGACGTCTCGCTGCCGCTGGTGGTGATGCGCAATCTGCGGCTGCAGGGCATCTCCGTCGGCTCGCGCGACGGCTTCGAGGCGATGTGCCGGGCGATCGCCCGCCACCGCATGCGCCCGGTGGTCGATCGCGTGTTCGGGTTCGACGCCGTGCCGGCGGCGTTCGCCCACCTGGAGGCCGGCCGCCACTTCGGCAAGGTCTGCATCGCGCTCTGACGGCCGCCGAAGAAAGCACGAGGCCGTTGGCACGGGATGCAAATTCAGTCAGGCTTACCGCATGGCGAAAACGATCCAGATCCGGCATGCACCCGACGACCTGCACCGCAAGCTGAAGGCCCGTGCTGCGCTCGCGGGCATGTCGCTTGCCGACTACCTCCTGGCCGAGATTCGCCACGTTGCCGAACGGCCGACGGAATCCGAGGTCTTCGAACGATTAAGG
>JAUXFS010000446.1 GCA_030622775.1 Rhodospirillales bacterium
CGGACAACTGGTTGTTGGCGGCGCCGGCGACGATCTTGGCCCGCAGCTGCGGCAGCGTCGCATCGTTGATCGCCGCACCGAGAGCGCACGGCGCGAACACGTCGACATCGAGACCGTAGATGTCGTCGGCGTCGACGGCGGTCGCACCGAGTTCGTCGACCGCCCGCTTGACCTGGTCCTCGTAGATGTCGGAGACCCAGAGCCGGGCGCCGGCCTCGTGCAACTGCCTGGCGAGGCGGAAGCCGACGTTGCCCACCCCCTGCATCGCCACCCGCAGCCCCTCCAGGTCGTCGCGGCCGAGCTTGTGTTCGACCGCGGCGCGAAGCCCGAAGAACGTGCCGTGGGCGGTCGCCGGCGACGGATCGCCGCTGCGCATGCCGCCTGCGCCGGTGCGCTTGTCGAGGATGCCGGCGACGTGCGCGGTTTCCTCGCCGATGATCCTGATGTCGTCGACCGAGGTGCCGACGTCCTCGGCGACGATGTAGCGTCCGCCGAGGCGGTCGACGGCGCGTCCCATCGCCCGCAGCAATTCCGGCGTCTTGTCGGTGCGGGCGTTGCCGATGATCACCGCCTTGCCGCCGCCGAGATCCAGGTTGGAGACCGCGGACTTGTAGGTCATCCCGCGCGACAGCCTGAGGACGTCCTGGATCGCCTCGTCTTCGGAGGTGTACGGCCACATCCGGCACCCGCCGAGCGCCGGACCGCGGTTGGTGTTGTGAATGGCGACGATCGCCCGGAGACCGGTTTCCGGGTCGCTGAAAAACGCCACCTGCTCGTGATTGTCGAAACCCCGTGAACCGAAGACCGCCATGACGCCCGCCTCCCTTGCCTATCGTGGATTTCCACCGTCGGGTCACGAATGATCAACGGCACCGTAGGCGCACCGCCCGTGGGCTGTCCACCGATCATCGCCTGGCGAAACACCGGCGCTGATATCTTGACCGGCGAAATGCAATTATGCATTATCGTACCAATATACGAATAAGCGGCCGCGCCGCGGAGGCGCGGGAAGGGAGGAGCCGCCATGAAAGAAAGCCTGCGCGCGGGGCTGACCCACGAACGACAGATCACCATCGACCGCGAGCGGACCATCACCTTCATGGGTGAAGAGGGCCGGGTCTATGCGACGCCGGAGCTGGTTCGCGACATCGAGGTCACCTGCCGCGAGCTGCTCCTCGAGCATGTGGACGAGGGCGAGGACTCGGTCGGCACCGCGATCTCGATCCAGCACTCCGCGCCGACCCCCGTCGGCATGACCGTGTGGATTGCCGTCGAGATCGCCGCGGTCGAGGGACGATTGATCAACCTCAAGGTCTCGGCGAAGGACGAGGCCGATCCCATATGCAAGGGAACCCATTCGCGGTTCATCGTCGACAAGGCCAAGACCGTCGAGCGGCTCAAGGCGAAAGGAACCAAGCGCCAACCGTGACCAACGCCGATCCCGAACCGGTCGTGGAGAAACCAGCGTGAGCCAGAACCCAACCAAGAAGAGCGTGTCCACATACTGTTATCAGTGTGTCGCCGGACCGGATCTTCTTTCGGTTCAAGTCGAGGACGGCGTCGCCACCGAGGTGACTCCCAATTTCAAGGCCGCGGAGGTCCATCCCGCCGGCGGAAAGATCTGCGTCAAGGCCTACGGCCTGATCCACAAGACCTACAATCCGCGCCGGGTCAAAACGCCGATGAAGCGGACCAATCCGCGCAAGGGCCGGGGCGAGGATCCCGGCTTCGTCCCGATTTCCTGGGACGAGGTGCTGGACACCATCGCCGACAAGCTCAAGGAAACCCGGGCCCAGGGCCTGCACGACGGTTCCGGCTATCCCCGGCTCGCCGCCAGCTTCGGCGGCGGCGGGACGCCCACCGCCTACATGGGAACCTTTCCCGCCCTGCTCGCCGCCTGGGGACCGGTCGATTTCGGCTTCGGCAGCGGCCAGGGGGTCAAGTGCTATCACTCCGAGCACCTCTACGGCGAGTTCTGGCACCGCGCCTTCACCGTCTGTCCCGACACCCCGCTCACCGACTACGTGATCTCGTTCGGCAGCAACGTCGAGGCCTCGGGCGGGGTCTGCGGCGTCAAGCGCTACGCCGACGCCCGCGACCGCGGCCTCAAGCGGGTGCAGGTGGAGCCGCACCTGTCGATCACCGGCGCCTGCTCGGCCGAATGGATACCGATCAAGCCCAAGACCGATCCCGCCTTCCTCTACGCCCTGATCCATGTGCTATTGCACGAACATCCGCGCGAGGCGCTGGATCTGGAGTTCATCAAGAACCGGACCTCGGCGCCGTACCTGGTCGGGCGATTCGGCTTCTACATCCGCGATCCCGAGACCCGGAAGCCGCTGATCTGGGACGGCCGTACCGACAGCGCGGTGCCCTTCGACACGCCGGGCGCCGAGCCGGTCCTCGAAGCCCCGTTCCTGGTCGACCGCGGCATCGAGATCGGTCCCGACGGCCGCGTCTGGCATCACAAGGCGGAACGCTGCATGTCCGCCTTCGAGAAGCTGGTCGCCCACGTCAAGGCGTACTCGCCGTTGTGGGCCTCGCGGATCTGCGACGTGCCGGTAAAGACCATCCGCCGCATCGCCATCGAATTTCTCGAGCACGCCCGCGTCGGCGAAACCATCGAGATCGAGGGCCGCACCCTACCCCACCGGCCGGTGGCCATCACCCTCGGCAAAACCGTCAACAACGGCTGGGGCGGCTTCGACTGCTGCTGGGCGCGAACGATGATGGCCTGCCTGGTCGGCGGGTTGGAGGTGCCGGGCGGCCTGCTCGGCACCACCGTCCGGCTCAACCGGCCGGCGACCTCGCGCCAGGCCTCGGTCAAGCCGGGTCCCGACGGGTTCATGGACTATCCGATGAACCCCACCGACAAGGAGAATTGGGTATCGCGCCCCGACGTGCGCAACGCCAACCGCACGCTGATCCCGCTGGTCGCCAACTCGCCGTGGAGCCAGGCGCTGGGCCCGACCCACCTCGCCTGGATGATGCAGGACGACCCGCCGGAGCACTGGCCCGCGCCGACGA
>JAUXFS010000368.1 GCA_030622775.1 Rhodospirillales bacterium
CCATATTTCCGACCGTCGTCCCCCCTTCCATAACCGTAACCGCGAACCGTCGCATCGCCGGCGTCGAGATTCCGGGGACTGGGAATGAAACCGAAACGCCGCAGGTAGTCGCTGTCCTTCAGCAAGGGCGGATCGCCAAAAAACGACAGTTTCGGTTGCTCCAGTGCGAGAAACCAGTCGTATGGCACCGGCAGGGTCGACGTGCCTTGCGTGGTGTGATGGAACCAGAATCGCTCGTCATCGGACCAGTTCTGGTCGAGCCAACGCGCCTCCGTGATCGGCGGGTTTTTCGGCAAAGACGGTGCGCAACCCGCCAATACGACGCCAGCCGCCAAGGCCGTGAGAAAACGCTTTCCGATCATCGAACCTCCCTCTCCGCCACTCGGACGAATTAGCCGCGGAACAGTTGAAACAGTCCTCGAAAGACCCAATAATTTCGTAGGGTGTTCCGCCTTCCCTCCCTTGGAGTGCGACTTCCCTTTTTCTACACCCTTTATGGGTTAGGCGTAATAGCCTAAGTGTATTGCGATGCGATGATTTTTCTCGGCGGGAATCTGCTCGCGAGCGCAAGGTTTGTTCACTCCGGTTCCGATACGCCAACCGTGATATGGAGGAGTCAATGAGTTTCCTGGAAGCCTATGATGCCGCCAACGGCGCCGACAAGCTCAAGGTTTTGTTTCACGCTCTCGCCACCGAGCCGTTGCGGATGTTTGCGGAACTCCGCGAAAAGCGCCCCATTCTCGTCACCCCCCGCGCCGTGCTTCTGACCCGTTTCGCGGACGTCCAGGAGGCGTTGTCGCGACACATGGTATTCACGGTCAGGCCCTACGCTCCGAAGATGGATCCGGTCGTCGGCCCATTCATGCTGGCGCGGGACGGCACGGACTGTAACCAGCGCGACAAGGGCATCATGCGCGCCCTGATCCAGCAGTCCGACATGCCCAAGGTGCGACGGACGGTCGCGCGTCTCGCGGCGCGGGCGATCCACGAAGGGGCCGCCGACGGCCGTCTCGAACTGGTCAGTCAACTCACCCGCAGGGTGCCGGTGATGTTGACCGGCAAATACTTCGGTTTCTGGGGCCCGGACGAAGCGACAATGATGGATTGGTCCTACGCCACGCAGAACGACATGTTCCACAACCTGACGGACGACGAGACCATCCACGAGGCCAATCTCAAGGCCGGCCGTGAAATGAAGGAATACCTGGAAGCCTTCCTGCCCGAACAACTGCAATTTGTCCGGCAGGATTCGAGCCTGGACGACGTCGTATCGAGGCTGCTCGGAACCGTGCTGCCGGAAACCATCGGCTTCGACATGGCGCGGGTGATGACCAACACCATGGGACTTCTGGTGGGCGGCGTCGAGACCACGTCGGCGGCGATCGTCCAGGCGGTCGACCAACTTCTCGACCGTCCGGCGGAGCTTGCGGCCGCAATCAAGGCGGCCAAGGACGGCGACGACGATACCTTCGATCGCTATTTCTGGGAGGCACTACGCTTCAATCCGATGAACCCCTTCATCGTCCGCCTCGGCGTCGCGGAGTATACGATCGCCTCGGGAACCGACCGCCAGACCACGATCCCGGCGGGGACCGTGGTCTTCTGCTCCAACGCTTCGGCCATGCACGACGCGGCCGAGCTGCCGTCGCCGGAGACCTTCAGGCTCGACCGGCCCGACTATCACTACATGCACTTCGGTTACGGCAACCACGTCTGCCTGGGCGACCAGGTGAGTCTCGTGCAGGCTCCCGAAATCACCAAACAGCTGTTTCTCGCCGGCTATACCGAACGCGCCGACGGCCCGGCCGGACACCTGGATTTCCAGGGC
The DNA here is from genome assembly GCA_030622775.1 of Rhodospirillales bacterium. Lineage (GTDB taxonomy): Bacteria > Pseudomonadota > Alphaproteobacteria > Rhodospirillales > Defluviicoccaceae > JAUXFS01. The sequence goes on from JAUXFS010000368.1 coordinate 1,829, forward strand.
GGCTCGTTCCCGGAGACGTTTACTCTGGTGCAGGCGAACGGCTGAGAGGCGAATTCACACCAACGCACGTTGGCATCAAGGAACCTTGCTGGTTCCCGGATCGTCGTGGTCGGCCGAGTCCGGCGCGTACCAGGCCAGCACTTCCGCCAGGGAGACGACACGGCCGATCACCAGCAGGGTCGGCGCGGCCACGTTCAACGCCTCGACCCGATCGGCGAGGAACGTCAGCGTGGTGACGACGGTTCTCTGGTCGGGACGGGTGCCGTTGAGGATCGCCGCCGCCGGGGTCTCGGCGGAAAGCCCGTGGGCGATGAGTTGTTCGCCGAGCCGTCGGACGTTGGTCCGGCCCATGTAGATGACGAGCGTAGTGTCCGGATCGGCGAGGCTCGCCCAGTTGAGATCGATGATCTCGCCCTCTTGCGTATATCCGGCAACATAACGCACGCTGTGGGCGAGCCCCCGGTGGGTGAGCGGGATGCCGGCGTAGGCGCTGCATCCGGATGCCGAGGTGACCCCTGGCACGACCTCGAACGGTATGCCGCTCTCGGCGAGGCGGGCGGCCTCCTCGCCGCCGCGGCCGAAGACGAACGGGTCGCCGCCCTTCAAACGGACGACCTTTCGGCCCGAGCGGGCGAGGCCGACCAGCAATTCGTTGATCTCGGCCTGGGGCATGTAGTGGTGGCGGGCGACCTTGCCGGCGAAGATGCGGGTGGCGCCGGACGGGATCAGCGCCAGCACCTCCTCCGAGACCAGTCGGTCGTAGACGACCACGTCGGCCTCGCCGAGCAACCTGAGCGCCTTGACCGTCAACAGCTCCGGATCGCCGGGTCCGGCACCGACCAGATACACGGGAGACAACGCGTCGGCCACCAGCGGTTTCCTCTTCTTCACGACAATGCGGGTTTTCCCGCCGATCCGTCCTTCGTAGGCGAAGAAACGATGGCCCGCAAGCGCTTCCAATTCTCGAAAACAGCCTACGGTACTTGGTTTTCGCGGCGTTCCCGACAATACTGTCGTCGCCCGTTCGGAACCGTTCGCCGAACGCGGGCATTGCCCGAAGACAAGGACCACCCGTGACCGGTATTTTCGAACTTAGAGTCCAGCGGCACCATCGGGTGATCGCGTTCTGGCTCCTCGCCGTCGCCGCCATGGTATTCGCCATGGTGGTCATCGGCGGCGTCACCCGGTTGACACACTCGGGGTTGTCGATGGTCGATTGGCGGCCGGCGACCGGCTGGCTGCCACCGTTCACCGAAGCAGAGTGGCGGGCGGTCTTTCAGCAATACCAACGGTTTCCCGAGTATCGGGAGGTCAACGCCGGCATGACCCTTGCCGAGTTCAAGGGGATCTTCTGGCTGGAATTCATCCATCGGCTGTGGGGCCGGCTGATCGGCGTCGCGTTCGCCGTGCCGTTGGTCGTGTTCCTGCTCATGGGCTGGGTGGATCGACGTCTGGCGCCGAAACTGGTGGTGATGTTCGTTCTCGGTGGGCTTCAAGGCGTGCTGGGCTGGTACATGGTGAAGAGCGGCCTCGTCGACCGGCCCGACGTCAGCCAGTATCGATTGACCGCCCACCTCGGAGCAGCGCTGCTGATCTACGCATACATGCTATGGGTCGCCTTTGGGCTTCTGGCCCCGGATTCCCCGCCGATGCCGCGGCATCTCTCGCGGTTCGCGGCGGC
>JAUXFS010000433.1 GCA_030622775.1 Rhodospirillales bacterium
CCACAGAAGGTCGACCTCGGCCTTGAGCAGGACACGCATCAGCTCGGTGGGAGTGAGAGAATCGGCCTCGATGGCGAACCGTTCCCTGATCTCGGGCGAGAGCTTCAGCGATTTGGCGCGGCGATCGAACACGCCACCGCCTTTCGAGATCAGACTGGTGTCGTAGTCGCTCCACGACGAGCGCGGCAGGTCGAACATCCGCAGGCGCTCGGCGAAGCCGGGCTCGGGGTCGGGATCAGGATCGATGAAGATGTGCAGATGATTGAACGCCGCCAACAGCTTGATATGGGGTGACAGCAACATGCCGTTGCCGAACACGTCGCCGGACATGTCACCGACACCGACGACGGTGAAATCCTGTTGCTGGGTGTCGACCCCCATCTCGCGGAAGTGGCGCTTCACGCTCTCCCAGGCGCCGCGCGCGGTGATGCCCATCTTCTTGTGGTCGTAACCCTGGCTGCCGCCGGAGGCGAAGGCGTCGCCGAGCCAGAATCCGTAGTCCTCCGAAACCCCGTTGGCGATGTCGGAGAAGGTGGCGGTTCCCTTGTCGGCGGCAACCACCAGATAGGGGTCGTCCTCGTCGCGGCGAACCACGTCGGGTGGCGGCACGATATCTCCGCCGACGATGTTGTCGGTCAGATCGAGCAAGCCGCGCACCAGGGTCTTGTAGCACTCGATCCCTTCCGCCAGGAAAGCTTCACGATCCCCCGATTCCGGCGGCCGTTTGACCACGAAGCCGCCCTTGGATCCGACCGGCACGATGACCACGTTCTTGACCTGCTGCGCCTTCATCAGTCCGAGGATCTCGGTGCGAAAGTCCTCGCGCCGGTCCGACCAGCGGATGCCGCCGCGAGCGACCTTGCCGCCGCGCAGATGCACGCCTTCCATCCGCGGCGAATAGACGAACACCTCGACCATCGGCCGCGGCAGCGGCAGTTCGTCGAGGCGGCGGCTGTCGAGCTTGAACGACAGATACGGCTTGACGTCGCCGTCCGCGGCCTTCTGGAAGAAGTTGGTCCGCAACGTCGATTCGATGGCGTTGAAGAAGCGTCTGATGATCCGGTCCTCGTCGGCGCTCTCCACCTCTTCGAGACCGGCGGTGATTTCGGCGCGAATTCCCCCGGCGCGGTCCTCCGCGTCCGCGATGCCGGCGGGATCGAACAGGGTCATGAACAGCCCGACGAGCAATCGGGACAGCTTCGGGTTGTTGATCAGCGTCTGTTGCATGTAGTTCTGCGAGAAGGCGAAGCCGGCCTGGCGCAAGTACTTGCTGTAGGCCCGAACGATGACGACCTCGCGGCTCGACAACCCGGCGTCGAGCACCAGGCTGTTGAACCGGTCGCTCTCGACGTCCCCCCGCCAGACGCCGAGGAGGGCCTCCTGGAAGTTGTCGCGGATGGCGCCGAGGTCCACCGCCGCGCCACTTCGGGTCTCCAGTCCGAAATCGTGAATCATCACCTTTCGGCCGCCGTCCGTCCGCACGCGGACGGTATGGGGCTCCTCTTCGATGACCCTCAGCCCCATGTGCTCGAGCAGCGGCAACGCCTGCGACAGGATGATCGGCGCGTCCGGGTGGTACGCCTTCAACCGCATCCGGTTCTCGGCCGCGTCGAACGGGCGGTACAGGGTCATGCCGAGGGTGCCGGTCCGCAGCGCTTGTTCGACCTTGTCGACGTCGGCGACCGCTTCCTCGGCGTTGAACCGATCCTGATAGCCGGGTGGAAAGGCTTCGCCGTAGCGGTGGGAGAGCTGGTTTCCCTGCTCCTCGCCGCGGGCGGCAATCAACGCGTCCTTGAGATGGTCCGACCAGGTGCGCGTAGCGTCGACGATCTCGGATTCGAGCACCGAGGCGTCATAGTCGGGGATCTGTCCCGGTGTCGTCCTGACGATCAGGTAGAGCCGGGCCAGGGGCGAATCGCCCAGCTGACCATAGTGGGACGTGACCTCGCCGGCGAACGCCCTCTCCAGGATGGTCTGAATGGAAAGGCGGAGCGCCGTGCTGTAGCGATCGCGCGGGACATAAGCGAGACAGGTGATGAACCGTTCGAAATCGTCACGTCGAATGAACAGCGCGACCCGCTGACGGTCCTGGAGGTGCAGGATACCGAGGCCGGTCTTGAGCAGATGCTCCTCGGAAACCTGAAACAGCTCGTCGCGGGGAAAGGTCTCGACGATGTTCATCAACGCCTTGCCGTCATGACCTTTCAGGTCGAACCCGGCGCGGCCGATGACGTTCTCGAGCTTGCGGCGCAACAGCGGGATATCGCGCGGGCTGCGATTGTAGGCGACGGCGGCGAACAGGCCGATGAAAAGATGCTCGCCAACGACCCGGCCTTCGGCATCGACGCGCTTGATGCCGATGAAGTCCATGAGCACCGGACGGTGGATGGTGGACTTCCGGTTGGTCTTGGTGACCATCAACAGGTCCGGGCGGGCGACAAAGGCGCGGACCGCCGGCGGCATGGAGGCTAGGTCGCGGAGTTCATCGAACACGATGAAGTCGGGATCGCGAAGCAACCCGAGGCCCGAATTGCGAACCACGGCAACCGTCGCTTCGGCGCCTGCGCCTTCGAAATGATACTCCCGGTAACCAAGCAGCGTGAAATGATTCTGGTATATCCACTGCAGGAACGCGCGGACTTCCGCCACCTCGTCCTCCGGCATCCCGCCGACCGCTTCCACGTCGTCGGCGATCTCGTTCACTTTGGCACGCATCGGCTGCCAATCTTCGACGGCCGCGCGCACGTCCGCCAGAACCCCCTCGACGCCGGCGCCAATCTCTCCCAGAACCGCGCCGGACTGGTGGCTCACCTGGAAGTGCATGAACGACTCGGCAATCGCGATGACCGCGTCATCGTCCGGCTCGACGGTTCCAAGAGCGTTGCCGCCGTCGTCCCGAAGCATCCGAACGATGGGGTGGATAACCAAGTGCACGGTGAGGTCGCGGCGGTTCAACTCGGCGGTCACCGAGGCGACCAGGAACGGCATGTCGTCGGTGACGACCTCGACAACCGTGTGCTCGCACCGCCAGCCGTGTTCGTCGAGCCTGGGATTGTAGACGCGGACGCTGGGGATGCCGGGGTCGCGCTGGCCACCCACGCGCCAGTGAG
>JAUXFS010000485.1 GCA_030622775.1 Rhodospirillales bacterium
ATCGAGCTGATCGACAAGGTGGTCGACATCGACCAGACGCCGATCGGACGCACGCCGCGCTCCAACCCCGCCACCTACACCGGGGCGTTCACCCCGATTCGCGACTGGTTCTCCAACCTGCCCGAGGCGCGGGTGCGCGGCTACAAGCCGGGACGGTTCTCGTTCAACGTCAAGGGCGGCCGCTGCGAGGCCTGCCAGGGCGACGGCGTGATCAAGATCGAGATGCACTTCCTGCCCGACGTCTATGTCCAATGCGACGTCTGCAAGGGCCAGCGGTACAACCGGGAAACACTGGAAATACACTTCAGAAACAAATCGATCGCGGACGTTCTTGACATGACGGTCGAGGAAGCCCGCGGGTTCTTCAAGGCGGTCCCGGCGATCCGCGACAAGATGGCCACCCTGGAACGGGTCGGCCTCGGCTACATCCACCTGGGCCAACAGGCGACCACCCTTTCCGGCGGCGAGGCGCAGCGGGTCAAGCTCGCCAAGGAACTGTCGCGCCGCGCCACCGGCCGCACCTTCTACATCCTCGACGAACCGACCACCGGCCTGCACTTCGACGACGTCCGCAAGCTCCTGGAGGTGCTCCACGCCCTGGTCGACCAGGGCAACACGGTCGTCGTCATCGAGCACAATCTGGAGGTGATCAAGACCGCCGACTGGATCATCGACCTCGGCCCCGAGGGCGGTTCCAAGGGCGGACGCATCGTCGCCGCCGGCGTCCCCGAGGACGTCGCGGCGACGCCGGAGAGCTTCACCGGCCAGTACCTCGCCCCCTACCTCGCCAGGGACCGGAAACGCAAGACCGCGTGAATCGAGTAGCCCGGATCAGTGCAGTTCCAGGGGCAGGTGCGGAACGACGTCGAGCAGCGGCACCGGCAAGCCGATCGCGTCGCCCTGGGCGCAGTCCACGCCCAGTTCCTTGAGCCGCTCGACGATCGCCGCGCTGTGGGCGTACTCGGCGATGGTCTTGATCCCCATGATGTGGCCGACCTCGTTGATCGCCTCCACCAGGTCGTGGTCGACGGTGCTCACCATCATGTCGCGGACGAAGCCGCCGTCGATCTTCAGGTAGTCGATGGGAAGCGACTTCAGATAGTTGAAGGACGACATCCCGCGGCCAAAATCATCGAGAGCGAGACGGCTGCCGCTTTCCTTGATTCCCGAAATGAACGCGGCGGTCTGACTGAGGTTGTGGAAGGCGGCGGTTTCGGTGATCTCGAAGCACACCCGGTCGGGCGGAAGGGCGAACTCGGCGAATTGCTCGCGAACGAACCCCAACAGGGAATGGTCGTCGAGGGAGTTTCCGGAGATGTTGATGGCGATCTCGGCCCGGGAGAAATCGCTGAAACGCTCGGCGCAATGACGGAAGGCGGTGCGGATGACCCAGCGATCGATCGCCCGCATCAACCCGTAGCGCTCGGCGGCGGGGATGAACGCTCGCGGCCATACCAACTCGCCGTCGGCGTCGAGCAGGCGAAGCAGGAACTCGAAGCGCACCGGAACGTCGCTGTCCGGCAAAAGCGGGACGATCGGCTGGCAGTAGAGACGGAACCGGTCCTGCTCGAGGGCGTCCCGCAGGGTGGCGGCGCGAAGGATCTGGATGTGGGTGCCGGGGGATTCGGCGCCCTCGCGCCGATAGACGTGGACCCGGTTGCGCCCGAGTTCCTTGGCGGAATAGCAGGCGACGTCGGCCTGGCTGAGAATCTGCGCCGCGTTCTCGGCATCCGCCGTGACCGGCACCAAACCGATGCTGACGCCGATATGGAAGGTGCGTCCCTGCCAGATGAAGGTGCAGTCGCGAAAGGTGCCGACGATGATGTCGCTGATCTTGAGCGCCTCCTGCAGCGAACAGTTGTCGAGCAGCAGGCCGAACTCGTCGCCGCCGAGCCTGGCCAGGGTATCGCGCTCGCGGAACTTCCCCGACAGCAGCCCCCTGACCTGTTTCAGCAGCTCGTCCCCGGCCGCGTGACCGGCGGTGTCGTTGACCAGCTTGAACTGATCGAGATCGAGATAGCAAAGCGCGTGGCGCGAGCCGTACTGCTTGGCGCTCGCCAGGGCGCGTTCCAGCCGCCGCTCGAACTCGCGCCGGTTGACCAGATCGGTGAGCGCGTCGTGGGTGGCCTCGTGGGCCATCTGGCGCGCCATGCGCCGCGTTTCGGTAACATCGTGGAAGACCAGGACGACGCCGAGAACACGGCCGTCGCGGCCGCGGATGGGAGCGACCGAATTTTCGATGGGATATTCCTGACCGCTGCGACCGATCAGCACCGAGCGCGCGGTCAATCCGAGGGTTTGCCCCTCTTCCAGGCACCGGATGACGGGATTCTCCACCGGCTCGCGGGTCTCTTCCTCGATGATTCGGAACACCCGGTCGAGCGCCAGGCCTTTCGCCTCGCCGGAGGACCAGCCGGTCAGGGCCTCCGCGACCGGGTTCAGGTAGTCGACGACACCCTCGATGTCGGTGGTAATCACCGCGTCGCCAATGGAGTGAAGGGTGACCTCGGCGCGCTCCTTTTCCGCGAACAGCGCCTCCGCGTCCGCGTACGGGATGGCGTTGCGGTGGATGCAGAACCAGTGATGCACCCGATCCCGGTCGTCGAGCAGGGGAGCAACCTGCGAATGAACAACGATCGCGCCACCGTCCTTGCCGAAGACGGTCGCCTCTCCGGAGAAGCGCCGCCGGCTTTGCAGGTCGCGCTTGAGGCAAGCCAACGGGTCGCCGTTGCCGGCGGGGCCATAGCGGACGGGCGGCGTCTTGCCGACGATCTCCTCCGGCGCGTAGCCGGTGAGCCGGGTGAAGGCGCCGTTGACGAAGACGATGCGCGGTCCCGGCACCTC
>JAUXFS010000081.1 GCA_030622775.1 Rhodospirillales bacterium
GCGGGAAGCTTTCGTCCGAAGCCTCGTCTACATCGGCTTGGCGGGGCCGGGCGTCGATGAACGAGCCTTTGCCTTACTCAATAAATTGCGGGCCGAGCACGCGCCCGACCTGACTCTCAAAGATTTCAAGGACATGATTCGAGAGCAATACTTCGCCATCCTGCTCGATCAGAAAGGCGCGGTGGCGGCCATTTCGAAAATGCTGCCCAAGGATGCAGCCAAGAGGAAAGAGATGTTGGATGGGCTTAATGAGGTCGTGTCGGCAACCGGTAAACCGGAAGGCGTGCGCGCCGAACGCCTGAAAGAGGTCGAAAAGCTGTACGCTGCCGGAAAATAAGTCGAGCGCACCGGGATCTTCAATCCCTCGGCCCGACCATGTTTCGGGCTGCCTCAGGACCGAACGATGCTCGAACCGGAGGCAGCCTGAATTGCAGACTGCCTGATTTCTGGAGCTGGCGATGATGGTGTCGCCCGAGGACAGAACCTATTGTTCAAGGTAGCATGCTTACCAGGACGTAGAGATCAAGGGTGACCAAACAACGGCCTTGGAACCGCGGGAACCGTCCAGGGTCGGAGAACCCAAGGAGGGGAATCAATGGACGAAATGCTGGAGAACAAAACGTTCGACGAAATTCAGGTCGGTGACTCGGCGAGCGTTTCGGCTGCGTTGAGAAAGGACGATATCGAGACCTGGGCAGCCGTTACGGCCAACCCAAACGTCATGACGCTGAAAGAGGCCGCGACGGGCGAGGGTGAATTCCTCGAAGCCACTGGCGTCGGCATGTGGGGAGCGTCCATGTTTTCGACCATCATCGGCACTCAGTTACCGGGACTGGGATCGGTCACCCAGTCGACAAACGTCCGTTTTCTGCGTCCGTTTCCGGTTGGCGAGCGGGTCACCGCCACCGTCACGGTGGCGGAAAAGCACCCTGACACCGGCGTCGTCGTCGTCGACCTCCGTTGCACCGACGCCAGCGGTGACGAAATCATCGCCGGACGGGCCGAGATCGTTGCTCCCAAGGAGAAAATCAGCCAACCAGTGATCGAGATGCCCAAGGTCCAGTTGCGCCGCGACGATCGGTATCTGGAGCTTCTCAAGGAATGCGAGGGGTTGGACCCGGTATCCACCGCCGTTGTCCATCCCTGCAGCGACGACGCCTTGGTCGGGGCGATACAGGCCGCGGAACGGAAGCTGATCGAACCAATCCTGATTGGTCCCGAATCGAGGATCAAGGCAATCGCCGAGAAAGAGGGGCTCGACATTTCCCCATATCGGCTGATCTCGACCGAGCACAGCCATCATGCCGCCGAGCAAGGCGTGGCTCTGGTTCGCGGAGGGGAAGCCGAGGCGATCATGAAGGGAAGCCTCCACACCGATGAATTGTTGCGCGAAGTGATGAGGAAAGACACGGGGCTGCGGACGGAACGGCGGATCAGTCATTGTTTTCTTTTGGCGGTGCCGACTTACGAACGCGCCATCATCGTCACCGACGCCGCCATCAACATCTTTCCGGACTTGGCGGCGAAGACCGACATTTGCCAGAACGCGATCTATCTCGCCCATGCGATGGGCCTCCCGGAACCCAAGGTCGCTATCCTGTCCGCGGTCGAGACCGTAACCACAACGATCCCGTCAACGCTCGAGGCCGCCGCCCTCTGCAAGATGGCCGACCGAGGACAGATCAAGGGGGGCATCCTCGACGGACCGCTGGCCTTCGACAATGCGATCGACGTGGAGGCGGCGCGGATAAAAGGCATCGACTCGCCGGTGGCCGGCGTTGCCGACATCTTGATCGTTCCCGATCTCGAAGCCGGAAATATGCTGGCCAAACAGCTAACGTTCATGGCCAACGCCGAAGCCGCCGGCATCGTTCTCGGGGCGCGGGTTCCGATTGTTTTGACCAGCCGCGCCGATAGCGCTCGTACACGCCTGACGTCATGCGCCGTCGCGGTGCTGCTTGCACATCATCAACGGAAGATGATTGCAGTGCAACCGGCCGCGGAGTGAACGCCATGAACGACGCCATACTCGTTATCAATGCGGGATCTTCGAGCCTGAAGTTCGCCGGTTACGTCGATACGGGCGGGGTGGAGCCCGAAATCCTCGGCAAGGGGCAGATCGAAGGGATCGGCACCGCCCCCTATTTCACGGTCAAGGACGAGGGGGGAACTCGGATTGGTGAATACCGCTGGCCCGAGGACGCATCCGTCACCCACGCCGATGCTCTCGAGTACCTGATCAACTGGATTGAGGAGAACGCAACCGACGTGCGGGTCGCCGCCGCGGGCCATCGTGTGGTGCACGGTGGGCTGGAGTTCTCGGCGGCCACCCGTATTGACGATCAGGTCCTCGCGAAACTGGAGAAACTGGTGCCGTTGGCGCCACTGCATCAACCCCATAATCTCGCGGCGATCCGCGCCCTGGCGGGTTCTCATCCGGAATTGCCTCAAGTCGCCTGCTTCGATACCGCCTTTCATCGCACCCACCCGCCGGTGGCGCAGATGTTCGCCCTGCCGCGATCGATCGCGGAAGGGGGCGTGCGCAGATACGGATTTCACGGGCTCTCGTATGAATATATTGCCCGCCGGCTGCCGGACTACGCGCCGAAGGCGTCTCGGGTGGTCGTCGCCCATCTTGGCAGCGGCGCCAGCATGTGCGCGATCCGCGATGGCAAGAGCGTCGAGAGCACCATGGGCTTCACCGCGGTCGACGGGCTGCCGATGGGAACGCGCACCGGCGCGCTCGACCCGGGCGTGGTGCTCTATCTGATCCAGGAACGCGGCTACGACGGCGCGGCGATCGAGAAGCTGCTCTACAAGGAATCGGGGCTGCTCGGCGTCTCCGGCGTCAGCAACGACATGCGCGACCTGCTCGCCAGCAACGAGCCGCGGGCGGCCGAGGCGGTCGATCTGTTCGTCTACCACATCGCCAAGCATCTGGGCGCCCTAACCGCCGCGCTCGAGGGCATCGACGCGCTGGTGTTCACCGCCGGCATCGGCGAGAATTCTCCCGAGATCCGCGAGCGCGTCTGCGAACGGGCATCCTGGCTCGGAATCAATTTTGATCCCGAGGCCAACGCTCGGGGCGGTCCCCGCATCAGCACCGAAGACAGCCCGGTCCCCGCTTGGGTGATCCCCACCGATGAAGAGCGGATGATCGCGATTCATACGGCGCGAGTTTTGAAAGGGTAAGGACCGTCAAGCCGAGGAAAGAAGGAGGGAGTAGGAACCCATGAGTGAGAAAAAACTAAATACCGAATTGCTCGATTCCTTGAGAGAGTCACGAGACAAGGAGCCCCTGGGAGGCAAGAAGGGGGTCGTCATCGGGATCGCCAACGACCAGTCCATTGCATGGGGATGCGCGCAAGCGTTTCGCGGGATCGGCGCCGAGCTGTGCGTCACCCACTTGAACGAGAAGACGAAAAAATTCACCCAGCCGCTCGCCGAGGCCCTCGACGTCAAGCCCTCCCTGTATCTTCCTTGCGATGTCCGTGAGGAGGGGCAACTCGAGGCCGTGTTCGAGACCATCGAAAAGGAATGGGGGAAACTGGATTTCGCCCTCCACTCCATTGCCTTCGCACCACTGGAAGATCTACACGGCCGGGTGACCGACTGCTCGCAAGCAGGTTTCCTGATGGCGATGGATATCTCGTGCCATTCGTTCATCCGGATGGCGAGGTTGGCCGAGCCGTTGATGAAGGATGGCGGCGCGTTGTTCACGATGAGCTATTTCGGCGCCGAGAAGGTGGTGGAGAACTACAACGTCATGGGACCGGTGAAGGCGGCGCTCGAAGCCTCGGCGCGATACATCGCCGCCGAACTGGGCCCCAAGGGCATTCGCGTGAACCCGATCTCCCCTGGTCCGATCAAAACCCGGGCGGCATCGGGCATCGGCCGTTTCGACGAGCTGATGGAGAAAGCGGCGGAACGCGCTCCGGCCCGGGTCCTGGTGACGATCGAGGACGTCGGCATGGCGACGGCGTTTCTAGCGACGGACTACGCCAAGCTGATCACCGGCGACACCATGTACGTCGACGGCGGCTATCACGTAATCGGCTGACCGTATACGGCGGGCCGCGGCGTGAGCCCGCGGCCCGTCACATCAAATCAGAACATGAAGAAGTACTGTTCCTGGACCACGTCGCCGATGGTCCGCACCGGGCAGGTATTCGGCCAGCCCGGGCAGGCGCGGACCTCCGAGGTTGCGGCGGCGTTGACAATCTCGTCGCGTCGCACATCGCTGCGGGTGGTCATCGCCGGCCCGTCCGACTTGACGTCGATGGCGATCGGACACCCCGCTTGCCAGTTCTCGCATCCGTCCGACGAGGATTTCTGATACGCATGCAACCCCAGCTCGCAGGCCGAAAGGAAAACAAGCCCGGCGATCACGACAAGCGCGCGAGTGGCTGGGAAGTGAACAGGCAACGGCATGTGCTGCGCTCCGACTGATATTCGAGACCCGAGGGCCGAACGGACACTTTACAGGCTGCGGCACCCGAGTAAAACACCGAGTGTGGAATCCGGGCCGTTATTCCCGGTCAACCGTTGCTTTTTTGCATATCCGTGAGTGGGACTTCCGTTTCGGCGGGTTCGACCTCGACCTCGACCTCGATCTCCGGTGGCGGCGCCGGCTTCTTCACGGACGCGGCGCCGAGTACCACAAATCCGAGCACGGCAGAGACGATCGAGCCGGTGATGACGCCGAGGCGCACCGATGCGTCGAAGTCGGAATGCTCCCAGGCCAATCCGCCGATGAACAGGCTCATGGTGAAGCCGACGCCGCACAGCAGCGATACGCCGTAGAGGTGCGCATAGTTCGCGCCTTCCGGCATACGGGCCAAGCCCCGGTTGACCATCAGCCACAGGACTCCGAATACGCCGATCTGCTTGCCGACGAACAACCCGAGCGAGACGCCGAGGCTCACCGGTTCGACGAAACTGTGCAGGCCGATGTCGGTGAACGTTACCCCGGCGTTGGCGAAGGCGAAGATCGGCAGGACGGCGAAGGCGACCCACCGGTGCAGGCCGTGCTCCAGGTGCCTGAGGGGAGAGTGACCGTGTTCATCGGTCGCCCGCAGTGGAATGGTCAATGCCAGGGCGACGCCCGCCAGGGTCGCGTGCACCCCGGACTTGAGCACGCACACCCACATGATGATGCCGACGATCACGTAGGGGGCAATCTTGACGACGCGCATCAGGTTGAGGGTCACCAGCACGCCGAACGCGACCGCGCCGGCGGCCAGCGACAGCATGGATACCTGCGCCGTATAGAAAATCGCGATGATGATGATGGCGCCGGGATCGTCGAAGATGGCGATCGCCGCAAGCAGCACCTTCAGCGAGAGGGGGACCCGCTTGCCGAGCAAGGCCAGGATTCCGAGCGCGAACGCGATGTCGGTCGCCGCCGGAATGGCCCAGCCGTTGATGTCCTCCGCGTCCCCGAAGTTGAGGCCGGCATAGATCAGCGCCGGAACCACCATGCCGCCCACCGCGGCGACGGCCGGCAGGGCTGCCTGCGACACCGATGACAGCTCACCCTCGAGAAACTCGCGTTTGATTTCGAGGCCGACCAGGAAGAAGAACACCGCCATCAGGCCGTCGTTGATCCACAGCAAGCTCGGCTTGGCGATGTGCAGGGCGCCGACGCGGATTTCGACGGGGATGTTGAGGAACCAGTCGTAGAATTCGTCGAGCCCCGTGTTGGACACGACCACCGCCAGCGCGGCGGCGATCACCAGCACGATCCCGCCGGCGGCCTCCATCTTGAAAAAGTCGCGAATTGCGCTGAGTGGCATGACTTCTCCCCGTTTCGGCTTTTTGGCCGGGATACACCGCGCCGAACCGCGCTGTCATCCCCTTTCCGCGGCCCTTTCCGCGACCCTTCCCTGCCCCGACCCCGGCCGGCAACCATACAGATGCGCGTGAGGCGCGTTAAGCCCAGAATCCGGCCGGTAAGATCTCCGGAAAATGATCGCCGTCAGCGGCGGTCCATCAGCGCCCTGATCCGCCCGACGACGCGCGCGACCTCGTCGGGCGCCTGCGGCGGCCTGGACGGAAAGGGATCGCCGAGCTCGACCGCCAGTCCGCGCTCGATCAATTGCCGGTGGAGGGCCGAAAAATCCCGCGGATGGGTCAACAGGTTGAGATTGTAGAGAGCATCGCTCAGCGGGCGCAGAACGCCGCCGCCGACTTCGCCGTCGGCCAGCGGGCGCAGGAGTCCGGCGACAAGCTTGCGCAGGCGACGGTGCGACGCCGATTTGACCGGCAGCGGAAAGATCGCCAGCGGCTTTCCGAGCCGGGCGACCTCCACGATCATCGAAATGCTGTCGCCGGTGACGACGAATCGATCCGCGAGTCCGAGCAGCGCCGAATAGGGGTTGTCCGTCGCCGCCGGGTCCCAGCGATAGAGGTGTCCGCCGGTCGGCAATGACTCGGCGAGGGCTTCCACCACTTCAGGAGGGGTCCGCCGGCTGGTGGTCACGAACAGGGTGCCCTCGCCTGCCCGGGGCGAACGCTCGATCATGTCGATGAGCCGGCGCGCCACCGGGGCATCGAGGATCAGGGGTTGGGTCGGGCCGCCGACAAGGACGGCGGTCAACGGTCTCGGCAGCGAGCGGAACCGTTCGCGCCACCTTTCGGTCGCTTCGGCGATCCTCGCGTCGTCGACCTGCATCAGTGGAAGATCGAGGTTGAGCACGTTCGGCCGGTCGGGCAGTCGATACTGCGGCGTCGCGATGACCAGGTCGAAGCGATCGAGCATCCGTCTGGGACGACCGACGATGACGAGCTTGGTTCGGCCACGGGACTGCTTGCGGATCCACAGTGCCGCCATCGAGGGGCGGCGGCCGACGGTAAGCACCAGATCCGGCCACGGTGGGACGAGCGGATCGGAGAGCCCCTGCTCGACATGACGGACGGAGGGTCTGAACACCGGCTTCGTGACGGCGTAGCGCTGGAGGAAACGCAGCCGTTTTCGCTGGCGGGGCCAGCCGAGGGCGTCGGCAATGATCTCGACCTGGGCATTGTCGCCGAGCTTGTCGCCGAGAACGAGCCAAAGGCTCGGTCCAGTGTCGACTCTCCCGTCCGGTTCGGGTGCGCGTGGGGAACTGCCGACCATCGCTTGTTCTAGTGGTCCATGTCTGACAGATGGTACCCATACGATCGCGTTTCCCGTTCCCTCGGCAGAAGGTCGCGCGCCGGCGATGGGGACCCATCGTCAAGCGCGTCCGACGCCCCGAGGGAACGGGAAACGCGACCCGC
>JAUXFS010000169.1 GCA_030622775.1 Rhodospirillales bacterium
CCATGTCGACGCCCGAGCGGACCATGAAATCCGCCGCCGGCGCCAGTCCGTAGAACGGCATCACCACATCGGCAAAGATCTCCCGGCCGTCGGCGAACAGCACCCGTCTGGCCGACATGCCGCTGGCCCCCTCCTCCACCTTCTGGACATGGGCATCCTCGATAACCTTCATACCCATGCATCCGAGGGCTTCGATGAACTTGGCGCGCTGCTCTTTTTCGACACGGTGCGGCCAGAACGTCTGCTCGGCGGTAACGACGGTGACACCGTAGTCCTCCGCGACGAGATTTCGCGCGAGATCGAGGCCGAGGACATCGCCACCCAGCATCACCACCTTGCCCCCCTTCGGCAGGATGTCACGCACTTTGCACGCGTCGCGATAGGTATGGAAGCTGTCGAGGAGGTGCGCCGAATCGGCCAGTTCCTCGGGGAGGTAGGCGCTGCCGCCGCTGGCGACCAGGAGCGCGTCATAATGCAGCTCCTCCTTGTGGGCGAGCATCAGCGTCTTGCGTGCCGCGTCCACGTAGGTCACCAGGCTGTTGCGCCGAACAACGATGCGGTTGTCTTCGTAGTATTCGGGGGAATGAACGAGAAAATCCCGCCAGTCACACGTATCGTGGAACATACGGGGAAGCTCGTAACGGTTGTAGAATAGAAGCCGTCCCGCCGTGACGATGGTGATCCGGCTGTTCGGATCGCGCTCGCGCAAATGGTGGGCCGCCTCGTTGCCGGCGACGCCGTTACCGATGATCACATAGTGTTGCGGTGCCGCCATGGTCACAGGTCCTGATGGAAGATCTCGTTCTTGGTGATGGAGATGCATTTGGTCGGGCAGACCATGTAGCAGGCGCCGCAGCGAATGCATTCGTTGTTGTCGACCCAGATGGCTCCCACTTTGTCCCACTCGCTGGCCTCGTGGAGACTGCCGTAGGTGCCGTTGTCCTTGATCTCCACGCCGTCGACCAATTTGATGCAGTTCCGCGGGGCAACCTCGATGCAGGCCCGGCAGTAGATGCAGTTGTCGACGTCGATTTCATACTTGTGGTAGCAGAGGTAACAGCGCTTGGCTTCCTCGAAGGCGAGTTCGTCGTCGTAGCCGGTCTCGACTTCGTCGGCCAACCCGTCGAAACGGGTGTTGACCGGCAGCGTCGGCACGTCCTGGCGCGGAATGAAGTCGAACGACCGTTCGCGCAGGGGTTCTGGCACCGGGGTGATCTTGACCACCTTCTTGCGTCGCTCGCGCCCCATCAACCAAGTGTCGGTCTTGATGGCGATTTCGCGGCCGTGCCCGACCGCCTCGACCACGGTGGTCGGCCCCTTGACGAAGTCGCCGGCGGAAAACAGTCCGGGAACCGACGTCATGCCGTCCTCGGCGAGCCGGACATTGCCCCAGCGATCGAGATCGACCTGCACGTCGAGG
The DNA here is from genome assembly GCA_030622775.1 of Rhodospirillales bacterium. Classification (GTDB taxonomy): domain Bacteria; phylum Pseudomonadota; class Alphaproteobacteria; order Rhodospirillales; family Defluviicoccaceae; genus JAUXFS01. Next base: position 1,421 of record JAUXFS010000169.1, read on the forward strand.
ATATCGTTGACCGTTTTCTGGCCGATGGCGATCAACAGGGTGTCGCAGGGCTCGTCGAACTCGGAGCCTTCGATGGGAATGGCCTGGCGCCGGCCGCCTTCCCGCCAGCCGCCCAGCCGGTTCTGCACGAACTTCACCCCGGTCAGCTTGCCGCCCCCGTCGAGAAGCAACTCGACGGGCGTGCGCAGGCCGTGAATTTTCACTCCCTCGCGCTTGGCCTCGTGGATCTCCTCCTTGGTAACGGGGATGTACTCCTCGGTGGTGCGGATGTGAATCGTCACGTCCGCGGCGCCCAGGCGCAACGCCACGCGGGCGCAATCGAGGGCGGTGAACCCGGCGCCGACGACGGCGACACGCTTGCCCACCACCTTGGTCTCGCCGCGGTGGAGTTCCATCAGGAAATCAAGCCCGTTTTCCGCGTCGGCGACTTCCGTCGCGATGTCCCGGCCCCGCTCCACATTGCGCAGCGGCAGAGAGAGCGCCGCCATGCATCCGGTGGTCAGCAGAACGGCGTCGTGGTCCCGCAGGAGGCTGGCTATCCTGACATCGTCCTTGCCGGTACCGACGCCGACGCCGGTCTTCAGATCGACGCCCAGGCGAATGGCGTTGTGGACCTCCATTTCGAGAATGTCGCGCGGCAGCCGGAACTCGGGGATCCCGTACGCCAACATGCCGCCCGGACGCTCCTCCTTCTCGAACATGGTGACGTCGTGACCAAGCGTGGTCAGGTCATGGGCCGCGGCGAGACCGGCGGGCCCGGCGCCGACCACGGCGACGCGCTTGCCCGTCGGTTCGTATAGGTTCTCGGTGATGCGGTGACCCGCCGATCGATGATCGGCCGCGGAACGCTTGAGATGGCAGATCGCGACCGGCTCTCCGTTGCCCGGCCAGCCGTGGCGACACTTGTCCTCGCAGGGTCGCGAGCAGATCCGGCCGAGCACGCCGGGCAGCACGTTGGCCATCCGGTTGAGCTCGTAGGAGCGCCCGTAGCGTTTCTCGATGATCATCCGAATATAGGCGGGAACATTGGTGTCGGCCGGGCAGGCCGTCTGGCACGGGATGTTCTGGCGTACCCAGCCGATATCGCGCGGGTCGGTGGAAAAGCGGACAGGGGTGACGATTCGCTGGCCGAAGGATTGGGTGCTCGAGAAGTCTTCGTGTTCGTTCAATCGTACTTTGTGGATTGCATCGTCAGACATGCACTACCTCACTGGGGGGACCGCGCTGTTGACCGCTGCCGTCCCGCCCCGATGGTGAAGCCCGGGCAGGCCGACAAAGATCCGACTCAGGCGCTCTATTGTCCTTGACGCCGGTCAAAATCCCTTTCGGCGCAAGTATAGCGGCACGGACGCCGCAACTAAACCGCTAGTTTTGCTTTCGAATCCGGGTTCGCACAGCGGCGGGTCCGCCGCCGAATCCGGGTTCGCGCAGCGGCGTGCCCGGCGCATCTGGTATTCGGCCGCGAAACGGCGCATATCGTAATTTCAGGTCTAGCAAGGCCGACCGTCTTCGCGAAACAGGGAGAATACCGTGAGCATGATCAGAGCTTTTCTCGCCGCCGGCGTTTCGGCGCTTCTGGTATCGGGCGCCGCCACCGCCGGGGACCGGACGCCTTCGCCCGCCGGAGCGATCGTCTATATCGTCTCGCCGGCCGACGGCGCCACCGTCTCGAGCCCGGTCACGGTCGTCTTCGGCCTCAAAGGCATGGGCGTCGCGCCAGCCGGCACGGAAAAGGAAAAGACCGGCCACCACCACCTGATCATCGATGCGCCGTTGCCGCCGTTGGACGACCCCATTCCGGCGGACGACAATCACAAGCACTTCGGCGGAGGTCAGACCGAAACCGTGATCGAACTGGCGCCCGGAAAGCACACGCTGCAATTGATGCTCGCCGACCTCGACCACGTCCCCCACGACCCGCCGGTGACCAGCGACAGGATCACGATCATCGTCGAGTAACCGGGCATCGTCGAGTAACCGGGAAAGAGATGAACTTTCGCGGAAACAGGGGCGACGGACACATGGGAGCGTGCGGCTTCGGTTGGCGCGAGGTGGCTAACCCAGATCGATGCTTGCGTCGATCTCGACGTCCAGATCCACCCCTTCGAGGGTCACCCGGGCAATTGCCTTGACCTTGCCGGAGGCGGGGATCCGGCCGGCCTCCACCGCGTCGCGGATCGCTTTTTCGATCTCCCGCTGAGAGGTGACTCCCACCTTCTTGAGGAACTTGCGCAGGCTCATGTTGAAGATGTCTTCGTCCATCTTTTTCTCCTCTTTCGTCGTCCGGTCACGCCGCCGCGATGATCGGCAGGTTGACCAATAGATTTTGCGGCTTCAGACGAAGCCTGCCGTCGGCCGTCATCGCCATGCCCAGATAGACGGGCCGCCCCGCCACCTCCGGCGCGACCGCCGCCGCATCCTTGAACTCGAGCCGGAACAGGGCGAGGATACGCGCGAGCCTCGCCTCGTCAACCTCGCGGGCCTCGTAGAGATCGTTGAGGATCGCGTTGGCTTCCGCGTCCAGACCGACATGCCAGCGCCAGCGCTCGTCGGAAATCCGGGCGACCGGCTGGATCGACACGGTGACGCCGAGAAAGTGGTCGACCCATCGCTCGAGCACCCGGCTCAGGGCGTCGAGGCCGAATCGTTCGAGGCTGGCCTCGAACACCGTATCGAACCGGTCGCTTCGCTGCCAATAGGTCGCCAGATTGTCCCCGTTGAGCACGTCCAGATCGACGCTCGCCGGCGCCGGCGTGTCCTCGGTGAGAAGGGCGCCACCGGAGCCCGCGCCATTCAGTGCCGCCCGCATCTCCACCGTCTCTTCGTCGGCCATCATCACCGTACCCTCGGTGATGCTGACCTTCTGGGTGCGGAACAGGAGCTCCGCCGCCCGCAACCGCAACGGATCGTCGCAGCCGTCGAGAATGCCGCGCAGGATGACTTGGACGATCTGGTCGAGGAACAGTTGCGGCAACGGCCCCCGGTCCCCGCGCACGCGGTCGAGATAGAAGGCCTCCAGGGTGGGATGCCGGGTCAGATGCTCGCGAAAGGCCAGCACCACCCCGTAATTCTCGCGCCCGTCCGGGTCGGCAAGGGCGGCCAGCCGCCCAGGCGGAACGGACATCAACGGATCGGCCATCAGCTCCCGATGGAGCGCGATCTCCGCCGCGCACGACGTCTCGATCGGCCGGATTTCCGCCCGGTCGAAGTAGGCGCGCAGGAAATCGTCGGTGACGACCATCTGTCCCGCGTCGTTGCGGTTCAAAAGATGATAGCCCGATTGCTGCCAGAAATCCGGCATCGGTCCCTCTTGATCGTGCCTCGCCAAGTCGGCCTCAACCCTTGTCGTCGTCGGTCCGGTCGCCGCCGTTGGACCGGTTCCGCTCTCTCAGGTAATCGTCCGTCGTCCGCGGGACCGGCCGCGGCGCGGCGGCGAACGGTGCGTCCGGGTCGTCGAACTGGGCGATGACCCGGCAATCCTCGCACATTTTGAGGATCTCCAGACGTCCGGGCTCGGAGAACATCGAATGCCCCGCCAGCCTGCCGAGCAGGGTTTCGATCGTCGATTTCGCGGCGAACGGTTTTCCGCAGCGGACGCACTCGAACGGCTCTTCCTCCTTCAACACCCGCTTGCGCCCCGCCGCCTCCGAGAAATTCAGCCGCGGGACCAGGGTAATCGCGTCCTCCGGACAGGTGACCCGGCACAAGCCGCACTGCACGCAGTTGACCTCGGCGAAATCGAGCTGCGGCTTGTCGGGATTGTCGCCGAGGGCTGCCGTCGGACAGACCCCGACGCAGGACAGACACAGCGTGCAACGCTCCAGGTTCAACTCGATATCGCCGAACGGCGCGCCTTGGGGGAGAGCCAGAATCTCGACCGGCGCCGGCGCGTTGGCGTGGATGTGGCCGAGGGCGGTGGTCAGCGTCGTCCGCTTCTCGCCGAAGACCCGAGGGCGGGCGGCCACGGGCACCGACGCCGGCGGCTCCCGGTACAACGCCTCC
>JAUXFS010000463.1 GCA_030622775.1 Rhodospirillales bacterium
CCTACGTCCGGGCGTCAGCCGCGAACCTGTCTCTGCCCGCAGAGTATTAGCTCGATTCAGCCGGTCTTGTCATTCCGATATGTCAAAGCCAGAGGGGGCGGATGGACGACGCGGGCTCGCGAGATCAGCTCGTCGAACCTTTCGGCGCGGCGTGGGGAAACCAACCGGCTGCCGCGGTCACCAGGTTATTCTGATACCGGCCTTCGCTCCATCCGGGAGCGCGCTCACGAAGATGTCGGTTTTGGTCAGGTCGGCGCGCCCGCCGGCCATCGCCTTGTAGTCCTTCCAGTCCTGCTTCGGCGCCGCCGGCTCTGTCAGGATAGTGGCGGTGCTGCCCATCAAGGTCGTAACTCCGGTGATAATGCCGGCTCCGGTTTCGCCCCAGAGGCCGACCACCAGACCGGCGACTGTCGCCAAAGCGGCGCCTGAGGCGTGATTAACGAGACTCCAGCGTTCGTCGGCACGCTCGGCGTTGCTTTGAAGCTGACTCTCGCCCTTACGCAGTTTGGCGATCTTCTGCTCGCGGGTCACCGTCGCCATGCCCCGCATCGGGTCGGCGCCGTACCGCGCTTCCAACGGGCGAAGGAGCTTATCGGCGGTTCCGATGGCGCCGAGAACCGCGCTGGTGGCGTAGTTGACGGTGTCGTCGTGGTCCCCGGTCAAACCGGCGGCGATACCGTTGCCGACCATGGAGCCGGCATTAACCGTCAACCAACCCCAGTACCAATACTGACCGTGTTTCTTACTGGCGTCGAGCCGTCCCTCGAGGAATTGAATGCGGCGATCGAGGTCGGTGTCGGACAAGCTGGTGTTGACCGGCGTCAGACCCTCCTGCGCCCACCCGGGCGTCGCCCCCGCGAGGGCGACGAGGGCAACGAGAATCGATCGAGCCAAAATCCTTCGCATATCACGCTCCTTGAAGGCGTCCTGCTCGCATGGCCCCATGCCCGCGCGCCGGCAACTTCTCCTGACCCCTAGGATAGAAGGTTGTGTCCCGTGATGTATATCGATACGGGGCGGTGAAAGTGCCGAGAGGCTATTCCGACGCCCTCTGTGTCATTCGGGCCACACCCGGGCACTCCACAATAAGTTGGTTCCTGGGCGGCAACACATCAGGGTCGGAAGACCGCGATCTCTCCCCGATCCACTTCCGCGATCAGGTTCTGGATGCGCTCCCATATATCGTCTATTTCCCGGGTGGAGAGCCCGAGCTGAACCGTTCCGCCGACGACACGAGTGGCGGCGCCCGGCGCCAGGTTCCCGCCATGGGGGGCGGGTCGCAGGATTCCATACCTGTCCTTTTCCAACTGGGCGACGATACCGAGATGGTCGAGGTCCTCGCGCCGAAGTTTGCGCAGGCGATCGATCGACTCCTTGCGCAACGCCGCGACACGGATGACGTCCCATTGATCAACGAAAAAATCGTACAGAAACGGATCGAAGGCGATGCCGTTGTCGATGGAGAAGACCTGAGGGTGCCCGGGGATTGTTGACACGCCCACGTTACCGATGACGGCATCCTTGTGATTGATGATATAGGTAAAAATGTTGAAATTGGAGAGGTAGTACGCGTAGGTCGGGTCGCCGACGAACCGTTCCTCGTCGTACCAGACCCCGGGGGTGTCGATGTCATTCAGCCACAACGAGAAGGTTCCAAGGATGCACTTCGTTCCGGGAATGGTCGGCGTCTTGTCATCGTCCGGGCCAAGTTCGGCGATGGGGGCGCAGAACGTGAGAACCGTCGGAACCACGTAGTCCTCCGGCTTCAGGAACAGCTTCTGAACCTCGTACGCGGCTATCTCCCGGCGGGGCGAATTGTTGAAGTCGTCGAGGCCAAGGCGTGGCGCGGGTTTCCATTTGAAAGAGATATCGCGCTTCAGATCGGGAAAGAACAGTGTCGCCTTGGCGGCCCCGGTCGCCCCTTGTGCGGTCGCTTTTTTCGCTTTCTCCTCGAAGCGATTGGCTGCGAGCGCTTCTCGGCCTTTCGTTTCGAGGATTTCCGGAGCAACGGGCCAGTTCGGAAACTCGCCCTGTTTGGTTGGTGAAGGTGCCTCGGCAAAGCGGACCTTCGGTTGATCCGCAGGGCGGGTCGAGCCGCAGGCTGAGACCCCGAACAGCGCAAGGAGAAACAACGAGATTAGTGGAAAGTTTCGAGGTCTTGCTCTAGCGACCCCCGAACTCAATTTGATCATCGCGGCTTCCTCGAAACACGCAGCAAAAGCTCCGCTACGACACCCAACATTTTCATATGACCCAAGCTAGTGGTTCTGCAGCGGAAACCACACTCTGAAGTTTTCATCATTCTTTTCCGGCGACAAGTCTCTTCTCTTCCCGGAGTCCGTCTCCGCGACCTCGACCATCTCTATCAGCACTCCGCGTTGCGGAAAAGACACGGTGTCCTTTACCACGTCCACGACAAAAAACCCCGGTACCGGTGTCGCAACGACGGTATCGCTTCCGACGCCCACCGAGGTGAGGTTATGGGCCGTCCCGGCGCCACTGACGACCTGGATGGCATTCGGCAGTCCTAACTCCTCCAGCCGCAGAAGCTGCTGGGAGTGCTCATGGCCGCCCGCCATGATGATCGGCGCCGCCGGATGGCGACGCAACACCTGCTCGAACGCTTTTCGCATCGCCCGATATCGCCAGTTCTCCAAGTCGTCGCGAGTGTAAACGCCTTGCGAACGCGGAATGGCGTAAATGAGCGTCGGAATCACCGGGACGGGCACAAGATACGGCCACGGCGTTCCCTTCAACGCGTTGATGTTCCACAGCGGGAAGAGGTGCTGCTGCCACGGGACGAAGCCGCCGTGAATGCCGTGACTGGCCAGCGGGTGATGCGCGGCAATGAGGACGAGCCGCTCGCCCCGGCTTGCTATCGCCGCCGACAGCGCATCGTAGACGTCCATCGCCTGATCCGGTTCGCCGCCGGGATCTCCCCCACGGCAGGGATGCAG
>JAUXFS010000520.1 GCA_030622775.1 Rhodospirillales bacterium
ACGTAGACGTTGCCGTAGGAGATCGCTTGCAGCGCCAGGTCCTTCTTGCCCACCTGCTTGCCGGCATTGGCGAACTTGGCGACGGCCCCCAACGGGGTCGCCTTGGAAGCCTGCCCGCCGGTGTTGGAATAGACCTCGGTGTCGAGCACCAGAATGTTGACGTCCCGCCCGGTGGACATCACGTGGTCGACGCCCGACGAGCCGATGTCGTAGGCCCAGCCGCCGCCGCCGACGATCCAGACGCTGCGCCGGACCAGATGATCGGCCACCGACAGGAGGTGCTTCGCGGCGTCGGCCTCGATCGGCTGGACGATCTCCTTGAGCAGCGCGACCCGTTGGCGTTGCCTGCGGATCTCGGATTCCGTCCGTTGCGGGGCCGAGACCAACTCTTCGGCCAGCAGCGGTCCGATCTCCTCCTTGAGCGCCATCACCAGGTGCTTGGCCAACGCCAAGTGGCGGTCGGCGGCGAGTCGCATGCCGAGGCCGAACTCGGCGTTGTCCTCGAACAGGGAATTGGACCACGCCGGCCCGCGCCCCTCGCTGTTCTTGGTCCATGGCGTTGTCGGCAGGTTGCCGCCGTAAATGGACGAGCACCCAGTGGCGTTGGCGACGAGCATGCGGTCACCGAACAGTTGGGAAACGAGCTTCACGTAGGGGGTTTCCCCGCAACCGGCGCAGGCGCCGGAGAACTCGAACAACGGCTCGAGGAACTGGGTTCCGCGGATGGTCGAGAAATCGACCCGCGAGCGGTCGTTGACCGGCAGGGTCTCGAAGAAGGCGATGTTGGTCTTGTTGGCATCCTCGATGGCGTCGTCCTTCCAAGCCATGTTGATCGCCTTCTTGCCGGCCTCCTCCTTGCTCTTCGCCGGGCAGACCTCGACGCACAGGGCGCAGCCGGTGCAGTCCTCCGCGTAGACCTGCAGGGTGTAGCGGGTTTCGGGGAAGCCGCGCGCGTCGATCGGCGCGGACTTGAAGGGCCCCGGCGCCTTTTCGAGCAATTGCTGATTGTACAGCTTGGAGCGGATCACCCCATGGGGACAGACGAAGCTGCAATTGCCGCACTGGATGCAGATGTCCTCCTCCCATATGGGCACGTACTGGGCGATGTTCCGCTTTTCCCACTTGGTGGTTCCGCTGGGGTAGGTGCCGTCGACCGGAAGCGCGCTGACCGGCAGGTCGTCGCCGGCTCCCGCCATCATCTTGGCGGTCACCGACTGGACGAATTCCGGCGCGCCCGCCGGGACCACCGGCTGCATCTCGAGCTTGCTGGTGACGCGCTTGGGCACCTTGACTTCCCGCAGGTGGGCGACGGTGTGGTCCACCGCATCGAAGTTCTTCCGGACGATTTCGTCGCCCTTCTTTCCGTATGTCTTCTTGATCGACTGCTTGATCTTGTCGATCGCCTGTTCACTGGGAAGCACGCCGGAGATCGCAAAGAAGCTGGTCTGCATGATCGTGTTGGTGCGGGTGCCCATGCCGGATTCGCGGGCGACCTTGGCGCCGTCGATCACGTAAAACTTCAGCTTTTTGTCGATGATCTGTTTCTGCACCTTGGCCGGCAGTTCGTCCCACACCTCGTCGGAACCGTACGGGCTGTTGAGCAGGAACGTCGCCCCCGGCGCCGCGTCGGCGAGCACGTCCATCTTGTGGACGAAGTTGAACTGGTGGCAGCCGATGAAGTTGGCGGTGTTGATCAGATAGGTGGAGCGGATCGGCTTGGGGCCGAACCGTACGTGCGACACGGTCTGCGAACCGGACTTCTTGGAGTCGTAGACGAAGTAGCCCTGGGCGTGGAACGCCGGATCGTCGCCGATGATCTTGATGGTGTTCTTGTTGGCGCCGACCGTGCCGTCGGCGCCGAGCCCGAAGAACATCGCCCGGAAGACATCGTCGCCTTCGGTGTTGAACGTCCGGTCGTAGTCCAGGCTGGTGTGCGAGACGTCGTCGTTGATGCCGACGGTGAAGTGGTTCTTCGGCGCGTCCTTCTTGAGCTCCTCGAGGACGCCGTTGACCATCGCCGGGTTGAACTCCTTGGACGACAGGCCGTAGCGTCCGCCGACGATCTTCGGCATCCCGGCCGTCGGCGAAGTGCCCTCAGCCACGGCCTCGGCGAAGGTGGTGACCACGTCCAGGTACATCGGTTCGCCGGTGCCGCCCGGCTCCTTGGTCCTGTCGAGCACCGCCACCGCCTTGACGGATGCCGGGACGGCGGCGAGGAAGTGCTCGGCGGAGAACGGCCGGTACAGGTGGACCTGGATCATGCCCACCTTCTCGCCCCGCTTTTCCAGGTAATCGACGGTCTCGCGCGCCGCTTCGGCGCCCGATCCCATGAGGATGACAACGCGTTCCGCGTCGGGCGCGCCGAAATAATCGAACAGGCGATAACGCCGGCCGACGAGGTCGGCGAACTTGTCCATCGCCTTTTCGACGATCCCCGGGGTCCGGGCGTAGAACGGGTTCACCGTTTCGCGGGCCTGGAAGTACACGTCCGGGTTCTGGGCGGTGCCGCGGATGAACGGGTTGTCGGGGTTGAGCGCGCGCCGGCGATGGGCGATGACCAGCTTGTCGTCGATCATCGCCCGTATTTCGTCGTCGGAAAGCAGGGTGAGCTTGTTGACCTCGTGGGAGGTCCGGAACCCGTCGAAGAAGTGGATGAAGGGAATGCGGGACTCCAAGGTCG
>JAUXFS010000115.1 GCA_030622775.1 Rhodospirillales bacterium
CGCCCATTTGCAGGTTTTCCAACACCGTCATTCGCGGAAAAATTCGCCGCCCTTCGGGTGACTGGGCGATGCCTGAACCGGCAATCTCATGGGTGGACTTGGCGGTGATATCTTCGCCTTCGAACGTCACGCTGCCCTGCGCTGCCCGGGGGTCGCCGCAAATGGTCATCAACAGGGTCGACTTGCCGGCGCCGTTGGCGCCGATGAGGGTGACGATCTCGCCCTCTTTGACCTCGACGTCGACGCCGCGCAACGCCTCGATGTTGCCATAGAAGGTGTGGACGCCAGAGATGCTCAACATGTCAGCCTATGCCCTAATCCCTGTTTGCGGCCAAGTCCGCGGCCACCTCCGGCGGCAGTTCCTCGTCCTCTTCCTCGCCCAGGTACGCGCGGATCACGGTAGGATCGTTGCGGACCTGCTCCGGGGAGCCATCGGAGATCTTGCGTCCATAATCGAGGACGACGATGTGATCTGAAATCCCCATCACAACGTTCATATCGTGCTCGATCAACAGCAAACCGATTCGATGCTCGTCACGAATATAGGTCAGTAGCTGGTTTAGGTCGGCCGATTCCCTTGGATTGAGGCCTGCCGCGGGCTCGTCGAGGCAAAGAAGAACCGGTTGGGTACACATCGCCCGGGCAATCTCGAGACGGCGCTGGTCGCCGTAGGGCAGATTGGCGGCGTCCCAATCCGCACGGCCGGTCAGCCCAACCCGATCCAGCCAGTACCGCGCCAAGTCCACCGCCTTGGCCTCGGCGTGGCGGTACCGCGGCAGTCCCAACAGGCCGCCAAAAGTAAATGCGGAAGCGTGCATCAGCTTGTTGTGCTGGGCGACGATCAGGTTCTCCAGCACCGACATCGCCCCGAACAGTCGGATGTTCTGGAATGTCCTGGCAACACCCGCCTTCCCCGGAATGCGAAAGCCTTCCATCTGCTCGAGCAAAAAGGTTCCGGCCGTCGGATGGTTGAGAGCCAATCGGCCGACCGTGGGCTTGTAAAAACCGGTCAGACAGTTGAACACCGTGGTCTTTCCGGCCCCGTTGGGACCGATGATCGCGGTGATCTGTTTCTCGGCCGCTTCGAAAGAAACGTCGTCGATGGCGACGAGACCGCCGAAGCGCATCGTCAGGTGCTCGACGTTGAGCAACGGCGCATCGACAGCCACGGATTGGCGCGCGGCGCTCAAGGTGCCGCCTCCGCCGCGTCGCCGCCGGACCGGCTTTTTCCCTTTGCTATTTCAGGCAACCGGATGGTCGGTTCGCGATGGGCCAGCAGGCCGGCCGGGCGCCAGATCATGATCAACACCATGGCGGCTCCGAATGCCAGCATGCGGTATTGCTGAAGCTCCCGGAAGAATTCGGGGAGCCCGATCAGAATGATCGCCGCCAACACCACCCCGATCTGGCTGCCGAAGCCGCCCAGCACGACGATCGCCAGGATCACCGCTGATTCGATGAAGGTGAAGCTCTCCGGGCTGATGAACCCCTGACGGGTCGCAAAGAAGGAACCGGCGAAGCCGCTGAACATGGCGCCGATCGAGAACGCCGTGAGCTTGGTGTTTCGCGGATTGATGCCGAGGGAGCGGCAGGCGATCTCGTCCTCGCGCAGCGCTTCCCATGCGCGCCCGACGGGCAGCTTGCGAATCCGCAGGGTGAACACGTTGGTGATCAACGCCATCGTCAGAATCAGATAGTAGAGAAAGATGATACGGTCGATCGGCGCGTAGGTCAGACCGAAGAAACTGTGGAACGTCTCGACGCCTTCGGGTGGTTTGCGCAGGAACGGCAATCCGAAGAAGCTCGGCCGCGCAATGCCGGAAATCCCGTCGGGGCCGTTGGTGAAGTCGTACCAGTTCAGCAGGATGATACGGATCATCTCACCGAAGCCGAGGGTGACGATCGCCAGGTAGTCGCCCCTCAGCCGAAGAACCGGAAAGCCCAGGATGATGCCGGCGGTGGCCGCCATCAGGCCGGCAAACGGCAGGCATACCCAGAAACTGAGGTCGTAGTGGGTGGCCAGCAGCGCGTAGCTGTAGGCGCCGACGGCGTAGAAAGCGACATAGCCCAGGTCCAGCAGACCGGCGAGGCCGACGACGATGTTGAGGCCCCATCCCAGCATGACGTAGGTCAAGACGAGGATCCCAATATCGAGCAGCCGGCGGTCGACCTTGGGGAGGAAAGGCAGATTGGGGGCGAACGCCAACAGCGGAAGAACGATGGCCGACGCCAACAGCACCGGCCCGAGGAAACGGGCCATCCGTTGAATGCGGGCGGCGAAGGCATCCATCGCCTCTTCCCGGTCGGAGACCGTCCTTGCCGACGCGCCGGTGTGGCGAAGCGCCCAGACCGCCCGGCCGGCGAGCACGAAAGCAACGATGGTTATGATCCAGTTGACGACGACGTCGCCGAAAGGAAGGTATCCCTCGACTAACGCGGCGGTTTCCGGTTCGACGAACCGCGACGCCGACAACGCGGCAAGCATGACCACGGCAAAGGGCAATGCTGTTACCAGAACCGGGAAAGGTCTTCCCTCGCGCAGCAGAACCATGGCAAGGCGGCCGAAAAAGCCGATCACGGTGATGGCCACCACCGAACCGAAACGGGTCGCGATTTCCAACCCGCCGGGAACGTCACGGATCCGGAACGCCACCATGCCGGCGGCGAGTCCGAACATGACCAAGGCCGTAAGACCGCATTCCTTCACAACCGCGGGGTAATCCAGCGGCTTTGCGGTGACCCGGCCCGCCGAAACGTCGTTCGCCGCCGTCATCGCGTCAGACCTTCTCGATGTCGGGTTTGCCGAGCAGACCGGTGGGTCGGAAGATGAGCACCAAGACCAGGATCGAAAACGCCGCCACGTCCTTGTACTCGACGGTGAAATAGCCGGACCAGAAGGCCTCGATGAGGCCGATCAACAGGCCGCCGAGCATCGCCCCCGGCAGCGAGCCGATGCCGCCCAGAACCGCCGCGGTGAAGGCTTTCATGCCGGCGAGAAATCCGATGTAGAAGTCGATCACCCCATAGTTCAATAGAAAGATGAGGCCAGCCACCGACCCCAGTGAAGCGCCCATGACGAAGGTCAGGGAAATCGTGCGGTCGACGTTGATGCCGATCAGTCCCGCCATCCCTCGATCCTGCTCACAGGCGCGCTGGGCGCGGCCGAGCGCGGTACGGGTTATGACGAGGGTGAACGCCACCATCAACGCCACCGTCAGCACCCAGATGAAGATCTGCAGATAGCTGACCAGAACGGTGAAATCCCCGCGGCGCATGATTTCGATGCCGCCGGTGAACAGGGGCTGCATCGGCTTCACCCGCGCGCCCTGGAGGAGTTGGACGTAGTTCTGCAGGAAAATCGACATGCCGATGGCGGTGATCAGCGCGGCAAGCCGAGGTGAGCCACGCAACGGCCGGTAGGCCACCCGTTCAAGGGTCCAGCCGTAGATCGAGGTCAGAACCATGGTCGCAATCATCGTGATCAGCAATGCCAGCGGCACCCAGGTTATGCCGAAAAGTCCCAGAACCATCAGGGCGATCAGAGCAATAAAGGAACTGATCATGAAGATCTCGCCATGGGCGAAGTTGATCATGCCGATGATGCCGTAGACCATGGTGTAGCCGATGGCGATCAGTCCGTAGATCGCCCCGAGAGTGACGCCGTTGATCAACTGTTGTACGAAATATTCCATCGGCCCTGGTCCACTCTTAGGCTGGGAAACACCAACGGTTCGGATAGGGAGCATTGCTCAATTTGGAAGAACAGAGGAACGGGGGCCGAAACGCCCGCATCCGAATCGCCCTCGCCTTGGAAGATGACTCCGCTCCCATCAAGTCGCCCCATCCCTGTTTTGCCCCGTCTGGCGCGGGAGTTTGCAGCGCGATGACCTGCTCCCTACCGTTGCGGGGAAGCGCCATCGATCCGCCCTATGCAGCGGCATGGTGTCATTGCAGGGGGCTGTTATGTCAAGTCAAAAACACCTGGAACCGTGTGGGACGCCGAAAAACTCCCGGGCGCGGCCCACCACGATTCAAGCTGATTGTTTCTTCGCGATGACGTAGGCAAGCTTTCGCGCGGCGTGCCGCTTCAAGGTCTCCTCGCCGCACCCGGGAGCGCCGATCATCGTGATCTCCGTGTTGGTGACCGGATCGATGGCGACGACCCGCACGCTGTTTCCGACGCGACGAATTTCGAAAAGAACTTCGCTCAACGACACGCCTGCCGGCGATTTCAGACTCTTGCCACGCACCGACGATCTCCGCCACCTCGCCGCGAGAGCTACATGCTCCGGCGATATTGGCCGCCGACATCGAAGAGAGCGTTGGCGATCTGGCCCAATGACAACACGCGAACCGCGTCCACCAACACCGCGAAGATATTGCCGTCGCCGGTCGCCGCTTCCTGAAGCCGTTTGACCATCGCCTCGGTCGCATCCGCGTTGCCTGCCTGGAAATCGCGCAGGCGCTTGATCTGGTTACGCTTCTCCTCCTCGGTGGAACGGACCAGATCGGGGGTCGGCAGCGCGGATCCTTCCGGGTTGAGGAAGGTGTTGACGCCAACGATCGGATAGCTGCCGTCGTGCTTCTTGCGCTCGTAAAAGAGCGATTCGTCCTGGATCTTGCCGCGCTGGTAGCCGGTTTCCATGGCGCCGAGCACGCCTCCCCGCTCGCTGATCCGCTCGAACTCCTTCAGTACCGCCGCTTCGACCAGGTCGGTGAGTTCTTCGAAGATGAACGAGCCCTGGTTCGGGTTCTCGTTCTTGGCGAGGCCCCATTCACGATTGATGATCAACTGAATGGCCATCGCCCGTCGCACGCTCTCCTCGGTCGGCGTGGTGATCGCCTCGTCGTAGGCGTTGGTGTGCAGGCTGTTGGTGTTGTCGTAAATGGCGAGCAACGCCTGCAACGTGGTGCGGATGTCGTTGAAGCTGTACTCCTGCGCATGCAGCGACCGGCCGGAGGTCTGGGTGTGGTATTTGAGCTTCTGGGAGCGTTCGTTGGCGTCGTACCTGAAGCGCATGGCGGTGGACCAGATGCGCCTCGCCACCCGCCCCATCACCGTGTACTCGGGATCCATGCCGGCGGAGAAAAAGAACGACAGGTTCGGTGCGAAATCGTCGATGTGCATGCCGCGCGCCAGATACGCCTCGACGTAGGTGAAGCCGTTGGCGAGGGTAAAGGCGAGCTGCGAGATCGGGTTCGCGCCGGCCTCGGCGATGTGGTAGCCGGAGATCGACACCGAGTAGAAATTGCGGACCCGGTGATGGACGAAATACTCCTGGATGTCGGCCATCATCCTGAGCGCGAACTCGGTGGAGAAGATGCAGGTGTTCTGCCCCTGGTCCTCCTTGAGGATATCGGCCTGCACGGTGCCGCGGACATTCTCCAGCACCCATTCGCGGATCTTCTCCGACTCCTCCTCGGTCGGCCGGCGGCCGTTCTCGGACTCGAACTTTCCGAGCTGTTGGTCGATGGCCACGTTGAAAAACATCGCCAGAATCGCCGGCGCCGGGCCGTTGATGGTCATCGACACCGATGTCGTCGGATGGCAGAGGTCGAAGCCGTCGTAAAGAACCTTGATGTCGTCGACGGTGGCGATGGAAACGCCGGAGTTGCCGATCTTGCCGTAGATATCCGGCCGTTCGTCCGGATCGAACCCGTAAAGGGTGACCGAGTCGAAGGCGGTGGACAGGCGTTTGGCCTCGGAGTGTTCGGACAGCAGCTTGAACCGCGCGTTGGTGCGAAACGGGTCGCCCTCGCCGGCGAACATCCGCGTCGGGTCCTCACCCTCGCGCTTGAAAGCAAAGACGCCGGCCGTGTAGGGAAAACTGCCGGGTACGTTTTCCCTCAGCAGCCACTTCAGGATCTCGCCGTCATCCTCGTAACGGGGCAACGCCACCTTGGGGATGCGCGTGCCCGACAGCGTCTTGTGGACCAGCGCCGTCCTCACTTCGCGTTCGCGCATGCGAACCACGTACTCGTCACCGGTGTAGGCCTCGCGCACCGTCGGCCACATATCGAGCAGCTTGCGGCAACGCGGGTCCAGCGCCTCCTCGCGGTTCGCCAGGAGAGTTTCGACAGCGGCGGTATCACCTCCACCGGCCTCTCCGAGCATGCGCCTGGTCTCTCGCAACTGCTGGCGTTCGCGGGCGATCGTCACCTGTTTGGCCACGTCGGCGTGGTAGGTCCGCACGGTGTCGACGATCTCGGCCAGATACCGCTGGCGATGGGCGGGAGCGATGCCGCTACCGGGTTCGGAGTTCTTCGCCTCGACCGGAGCCGCTCCGCTCCGCCACCGCCCCAGTCCACGTTCGTTGAACTGACCGATCAGCGCCTCGTAGACGGCGGTGACACCCATGTCGTTGAACCGGGCCGCTATGGAGCCGAACACCG
>JAUXFS010000255.1 GCA_030622775.1 Rhodospirillales bacterium
AACTCCTTGCGGAAGGTGGCCTCGATCGCCTGGAGAACAGACTGGGGGTCGAAGCCCTGCCGCTCCGGTCCGAACCCAAGGGACACACCGGACGGGATAGCGCCGCCGAGGTTGGAGGTCAGGATGATGATCGCGTGTCGGAAGTCGGCTGTGGCGCCGCGCCGGTCGCTCAGTCTCCCATCGTCGAACACCTGGAGAAAAACGTCCCACACCCTCGGATGCGCTTTCTCGAACTCGTCGAGCAGGATCACCGAGAATGGCTGCCGGCGAATGCGGTCGACGAGGGCGTCGGCACGTGGTCCGTGCAGCGATCCGAGGAGACGGTCCAGACTTTCCGGCGTCTGCAGTTCGCTCATGTCGAGCCGGATCATCCGCTCCGGCGAGCCGAACATCCATTCCGCCAGCGTCTTGGCGATTTCGGTCTTTCCGGTGCCCGTCGGCCCGGCGAACAGGAAAACCCCCGCCGGGCGCGACGGATCGGTGACGCCCGCCTTGATCATCGCCACCCGCTCGACCAGACACTCGACCGCTTCCACCTGACCGAAAATACGGGCCATGAAATGGGCGCGGAGGGATTCCACGGAGAGGCTCTTGCGCTCGTCGAGGATGCTCGGCGGCAGGCCGGTCAGTTGCGCCAGGGTGAGGATCAGATCGTCCACGGTCAGACGACACGGGAGGTCGGGCGCATTGGCGGTCAGCCGCCGGCGGGTAACGTCGAGCAGCTCCAGGAGATTCCCCGGTGCGGCCTTTTGCCCGAGAAACTGCTGCGCCAGTTGCGCGGCCTCGTTCAGGACCGCCTCGCGATCGTTTTCGTCGGTCGTCCACCGGCGCATCCATTCCCGTGCGAGCGCCGTCGTCGGTTTTGCCGGGAGCGGTTCGATCCTGAGAACCGTACATACCGTCGCCACCCGGGGGTGGTGTTCGAGCAGGCGCTGATAGGCCGCCGGCTGGGTTTCCGCCAGGATCTTGATCTCCTGCTGCTCGATCCGCGGCAGGATCATGTCGAGGGCGCCGACCGTGCTCCGCTCGCCGACCCCGGCGAAGGCCAGAAGGTGGAAGTCGCGGATCAGCCAGAGGATCCTCCGTCCCCCTCCGAGCTGTTGAAACAGCTCGCGCATTCGCTGCTCAAGGGCGCCGATGAACACCTGACCGGCGACCAGTTCGGCGTGGCCCGCCTCGAAGATCATCCAGTCCTTGTCGTACAGTCGCGCGGCGAGCCGATCGACGATCGTGGTCTTGCCGACCCCGCTCTCTCCCACCAGCAATACCGATCGCGGCGTCGGCGACAGAAAACCCGCCTCGAGCTCATTGACGGTGGCGTTCAGCGCATCGTGGTCGAGACTCTTTTGGGCCTGCTCGATATGGCGCTGGTTCCACACCGATCCGACGGACTCGAGCAGCCGCCTGTCGATCCGTTGCTCCATCCAGTGCCGGAAGGTCTCGAGCGGTTTTCCGGGGACCCTGTTATCGAGAAACTCGAGGAATCGGCGGAGAACGCCGATGTCCATCTCGGAAAGCTCTTCGAAGTCGTTGCCGAAGCGCAGAACCTCGCCGGCGCTCAATCGTTCCCCCACGAACTCCTCGAGGAACGCCCGCGCCATACGGTTGTCGAGCAGGCCGACCGTGCGCGCAAGCACCCGTCCGACGATCGGCGTCTCCGGCGGCGTGTTCGCCGTGAAAGAATGCAGCGCGAAATAGAACGACCACGGCGCCACGGTCGCTATCGAGGCGAGCAGGTCCTCCGTGGCAGCGGCGCCGTCGGTTCTTCGCGACAGCGCCTCGGCCGCGAGACAGGCGATGATCGCATTGTCCCCGGAGAAATAGGCGGCCAGATCCCCCGGCGTAAACCGCTCCCGGCACAGGAAAGCGACGCCCCTGATGAAGTCCGGGTTGTCGCCAAGGTCCTTCGGATGCGCGGTCTGATCGTAGAACGGCCAGACCGCTTGGACGATCTCGTAGAGCGACGAGACATCGCCGGCCGCCGGGGCGGACGTCTCCGCCGATGCGGGCGCGACGGCGGGGGAGTCCTGCGCGAGGTGTTCCCGTTTGGCGTTTCGTCTGCCCAGGAATACGACGGCGCCGACAAAGACGGCCAAACCCAGAACCACGAGGAAGAAGGTGTCGACACCAGCCATGGTCGTCAATCAGCGACGGCGCGAGGAAGTGCAATGGGTTTGACGAAGCAGGTTTCGCCGAACGCGCCGCAGATCGATTCTCCCCTGTAGGATCTGGGTTGAAGGACAACGGATGCTATTCTAGTGAAACCGGCACCCTTGTTCCAGGTCCGACCGAATTCCCCACCGGTATCGGTTTACGCTGCGCCTCATCTGGATAACAATGGACCGACGGTGCTCTCTGGAGTGGGGATGAACGGTGGCGGGTTCCGACGCGCCTGATCGCGACAAGGTGCTGATCGACAGGGACGGCCTGCAAGGCCTGATCGACGCCCTGATCGACGATGGCTATCAGGTCATCGGGCCGCGGATCGCCGACGGCGCGGTCGTTCTCGAGCCGGTCGCGGGGGTGGACGACCTGCCCGCGGGTTGGCGCGACGAGCAGGACGGCGGCCGCTACCGTCTGGTCGGCGGGGGCGGCGACGCGGTGTTCGAGTTCGGGCCCGGCCCGCAGGCCTGGAAGCGCTATTTGTACCCGCCGACGGAACGGCTGTGGCGGGCCCGGCGCCGCGGCAAGGGCTTTGCCATCGAGGACGAAGCGATGGAGACTCCCCGTTACGCGTTTCTCGGGGTGCGCGCCTGCGATGTCCATGCGATGGCGATCCACGACGAGGTGTTCGACGGCGGCCGCGGCACCGATCCGGGCTATCTGGCGCGGCGGCGGGCGGCCTTCGTCGTTGCCGTCAACTGCACCCGCGCCGGCGGGACCTGTTTCTGCGTCTCGATGGGCGCCGGGCCGAAGGTGGATGGCGGTTTCGACCTGGCGCTGACCGAACTGACCGAGCGAGATCGTCACGCGTTCCTGGTCGAGGCGGGATCGGAACGAGGGGCGCAAGTGCTGGCCCGGCTCGATCGCCGCGACGCCGGAGACGGAGACGTTTCCGCCGCTGAGGCCCTGGTCGCGCGGACGGCCGAGACCATGGGCCGCGAAATGGTTGCGGACGTGGCGGCGTTGCTCGGGCGCAACCTGGAGCACCCGCGGTGGAACAAGGTGGCGGAGCGCTGCCTCACCTGCGGCAACTGCACCATGGTCTGCCCCACCTGCTTCTGCTCGACGGTCGAGGACGTCACCGATCTCACGGGCGATACCGCCGAGCGTTGGCGCAAGTGGGATTCCTGCTTCACCGTCGAATTCAGCTACATCCACGGCGGCAGCATCCGCCGCGAGGGCGCCGCCCGCTATCGTCAGTGGATGACCCACAAGCTTTCCACCTGGCACGAACAGTTCGGGAGCTCCGGCTGCGTCGGATGCGGTCGGTGCATCACTTGGTGCCCGGTGGGAATCGACATCACCGAGGAAGCCCGGGCGATTCACGACAGCGAAGGGGGTGAATGAACATGGTGCAGATCGAGGGATTGGACAAACTGTTGCGCGAGCATCCCTTCTTCGAGGGGATGAACGACGCCTATCGGGATCTGGTGGCCGGTTGTGCCGCCAACGAAGCGTTTCAGGCCGGCGCCTACATCTACAAGGAGGGCCAGCCGGCCGATAAGTTCTATCTGGTCCGTCACGGCCGGGTGGCGTTGGAGGTCCACGTCCCCGGCAGGTCGCCGATCATCGTCGATACCCTGAAGACGGGGGACCTGATGGGTTGGTCGTGGCTGGTGCCGCCTTACCGGGCCAACTTCGATGCCCGGGCGCTGGAGCTGACCCGTCTGCTCAGCCTGGACGCCACGTGCCTGCGGGGCAAGATGGAGGAGGACCCGGCGCTGGGCTACGACCTGCACAAGCGGTTCTCGCCGGTGATGGCCTCGCGGCTGGCCGCCGCGCGCCACCAGCTCATCGACATGTACGGCCATCCAGGGGATTGAGGAAAAGCATGGCGCTGGCGGCGGTCACCGACCCGATGGTTCCCCGGCCTTTCCGCGTCGAAAGGGTGGTCCGGGACATCAGCGATACTTTCACCCTGGCCCTGCGCCCAGAGGACCGGCGGTCGGCCTTTCCGTTCGCCGCCGGGCAGTTCAACATGCTCTATCTGTTCGGCGTCGGCGAGGTGCCGATCAGCATCAGCGGCGATCCCGGCGAGCCGGATCGGTTGATCCACACCATCCGCTCGGTCGGCACCGTCACCGCGGGGATGGCGGCATTGAAGAAGGGCGACGTTGTCGGCGTGCGCGGTCCTTTTGGCAGCGCCTGGCCGGTTGAGGAAGCCGAGGGCA
>JAUXFS010000036.1 GCA_030622775.1 Rhodospirillales bacterium
ACGGCCGCATCGATTCACTGGATCTAGTGGTCCAGGTCTGACATATCAACGGGGCCTCGGTCGTATGATCGAACAACAGCGTTGGAGGAAACGATGAAGGTGGCGGAGACCATTCGAACCAAGTTGACTGCCGCCCTGGCTCCGGCGAACCTGACGATTATCGATGAGTCCGACCGGCATGCCGGGCATGCCGGCTCCCGGCCCGAAGGCGAAACCCACTTTCAGGTGATCGTCGTCGCTTCCGCCTTCGAAGGCAAGTCCCGGCTGGAACGGCAACGGATGATTTACGGCGTCCTCGCCGACGAGTTGGCGGATCGCGTCCATGCGCTGACCTTGAAGACCCTGACCCCGGACGAAGACACGCAATACCAACCGGCGGCCGATATCACTCCTCTCCGGTGAAGAATTCCGGCCATTGCCGCTTGACTACCGGACCGTCGCCGGCGAACGCATGGCAGCTGTCGATCATTGCTGGCTTGCCGCCGTCGGCGCCTATTCCCTGGCGTTTCGAGCGCGCGGGAGCGACGGTCTGGATGACGGTCGTGGTCACCGGGCCGAGCAGAAGGTCGGTCAGGTGGGTACACCCGCGCACCCCGGCCATCCGGTCACGGACCGCCCGGCGCCAGCCGGGACCGATGCGAAGGCCGACCAGGGTATCGAACACCGAAGCGACGTCGCCGCAAAGGGCGAACGGCGCCGCCCCGGTCGCGGCCTCCGCGGCCCTCACCGTCAACTCGTCGTCGACCGTGAGCCTGATGAACATGCGGTGGATCGGTTCGCCGGCGTTGATGCCTTCGCGGTCATGATTGTCGAAGGAGTAGGTCTTGGTATCCTCCAGAAACCCTTCGACATCCCACAGCCCGTCGCGCCGCCGGTAACCGCGGCAACGGATTTCGCGGCTATGGATGTGGTCGCGGGGCACCGGTCTGGTCAAGGCCATTATCGGTCAGACTTTCAGAAATCGTCGAACAGGGATGCCTCCGCGTCGCCGACGCTCTGTTCCAGGATCAGCTTCATCACCTCGTAAAGGTCGCGAATGGAGACCATGCCGACCACCCGGTTGTTTTCGACAACGGGCAGGTGACAGAAATTGCGGACCCACATCAGTTCCAAAGCATTCAACGGCGAATCCCCCGGGGCCAGGGTATCGGGGTTGCGGCTCATGATCTGTCCGACGGTGGTTTTCTCGGGATCGAGCCGGGCGGCGACCACGCGGCGGGCAATGTCGCGTTCGGTCACGATGCCGGTCAATTTTCCCGTGTCGTCGACGACCACGATGGCGCCGATGTCGAAGCCCATCATGAGACGCGCGGCCTCGGCGGCGAGGCCGGCCTCGGGCATTGCGCAGATGGTCTGGTCGCTGACGATATCCGGGATGATCTTCAGCACCGTCGTCGGTTCCCTTGCTGTCGTCGCTTCGGCCCTTTCCCCTGCGCCAGTCTATCCTTCGCGATGGCCGGGGGAAAGGGCGGCGGATCGGCTGCTTACGGCTTGTCGCCGGCAGCGGCTTCGCGCGGCGTCGCTATGCGGATGGCGGTGATCTGGTGGCGGTGGCGGCGTAGAATCTCGAATCGCAGCCCGTGGAAGATGAACGCTTGTCCGACATCGGGGATGCGGCGGGCTTCATGGAGGATGAGACCGGCGACGGTGGCCGCCTCTTCATCGGGAAGACCCCATTCGAACCGCCTGTTGAGGTCGCGGATGGTCACCGTCCCCTGGACCACGTAACTGCCGTCGGGCTGGCGGACGACGCCGGGCACGGGGATGTCGTGCTCGTCGGAAATGTCGCCGACGATTTCCTCAAGGATGTCCTCGAGGGTGACGGTGCCCAACAGGGTGCCGTATTCGTCGACCACCAGCGCGAAATGCTCACGCCGCTTGCGAAACGCCTGGAGCTGATCCAGGAGCGAGGTGGATTCCGGCACGAACCATGGCCGTACCGCAAGCTTCACCACGTCGATATCATCAAGCTTGCTCTCTCCTCCTCTGACCGCTCGCAGCAACGCTTTGGCGTGGATGACGCCGACGATATTGTCCGGCTCCCCGCGCCACAGCGGAAGGCGGGTATAGGGGCTGGCCAACACCTGCTTGACCACTTTCCCGACCGGTTCATCGGCATCGATCATGGCGACGTTCTTGCGGTGGGTCATGATTTCCCCGACCTCCACCTCGGTCAGGTCGAGGATGCTGCGCAGCATCGCGCGTTCCTGTTTGACCGAACCCTTTTCACCGGTGTGCAGGTCGATGGCGCCGCGGAGCTCTTCGGCGCTCGGGCCCATGCCTTCCCTGGCCTTGGGCTCCGCCCCGAACAGCCGCAGCGTCGCCTGCACCACGACCTGCATCGCCTGGGTCAGCGGCGAGAGGGTCGTCACCAGGATTTTGATGATCGGGGCGATCCCCAGAGCCACCTTGTTGGCGTTCCGGTAGGCATAGGTTTTCGGCAGGATCTCGGCGAAAATGAGAACCAGCAAGGTCATCGACAGCGTCGCGTATACCACGCCGGCCTGACCGAAAAGGGTGATCAACGCGCTGGTCGCCAACGCCGACGCCAGGATATTCACCAGGTTGTTGCCGAGCAGGATGGTGCCGATCAGCCGGTCCGAGCTGTGCTGCAAACGGTTGACGAGTGCGGCCCGTTGGTTGCCGGTTTGCTCCAACTGGTGCATCAGCGGCCGGGAGGCGGCGGTCAACGCGGTTTCCGAACCGGAGAAAAACGCGGAAAGAAACAGCAGAACGAGGATGGCGCTCAGAGTGATCAACATGGCCCTGTTTCGGATGTTGTCAAGTTCGAGAACGTCAGATTCCGATGGCGTCTCGAAGCAGTTGATGAACGACGTCAATGGCGATGTCGCGGCTGACGAAGGCTTCGCCGATGCCGCGGGCGAGCACGAAGGTCGTGCGGCCGTCACGGACTTTCTTGTCTTGCATCATATGCGCGATCAGGGCGTCCGCCGACCATCGGATCGCCGGCAGGGCGGCGAAGCCGCAGGGCAGGCCCGCAGCTTCCAGGTGCCGGCGCGCCCTGGCTGCGTCTTCGATCGGGCACAACCCCAGGCGAACCGACAGGTCGAAGGCCAGAACCATGCCGGCGGCGACCGCCTCGCCGTGAAGGAGGGTGCCGTCGTAGCCCGTCTCGGCTTCCAGCGCGTGGCCGAAGGTATGCCCGAGATTGAGCAGCGCCCGACGACCCGCCTCGCGCTCGTCGGCGGCGACGATCGCGGCCTTTGCCGCGCAGCTGGCGCAAACCGCGCGGATCCGCGCCGCGCGATCGCCGGCGCACACCGCGGCGCCGCGGCCTTCCAGCCAGGCAAAGAAATCCGCGTCGTCGATCAGCCCGTACTTGACCACCTCGGCGTAGCCGGACAGGAGTTGCCGGGGCGCGAGAGTGTCCAGCGTCCCGACATCGGCGAGCACCAACCGCGGCTGATGGAACAGGCCGACGAGGTTCTTGCCGCGCGCGGTGTTGATGCCGGTCTTGCCGCCGACCGAACTGTCGACCTGCGCCAGAAGCGTCGTCGGAACCTGCACGTAGTCAAGACCGCGGAGAACGATGCCGGCGGCAAAGCCGGTGATGTCGCCAACGACGCCGCCGCCCAACGCCACCAAGGTGGTTCCCCGTTCGACCCGGGCCTCGAGCAACCGGTCGATCAGCGTCCGCAGGTGAGCGAAATCCTTGGTTCGCTCGCCGGCGGGCAGAACCACGCTGAAGTGATCGATCCCCGCCCGTTGCAGGGAAGCCTCCACATCCTTCAGATACAGCGGCGCGACGTTGGCGTCGGTAACCCCGGCGACCCGAGGCTGGGCCAGGAGCGGCCGAAGACGGCCGCCGAGGTCGGCCAGCAATCCTTCTCCGACGACGATGTCATAGGAACGCGCGCCGAGCTCGACCCGGATGAGGTCGGCGGCCCCGGTAACCTCTCGGGCGGTCACGGTCATCGCCCGGACTCCCCGCCGGCAGGCGCGGGTTCGTCGAAGGCGGCCAGGGCGTCGTGGATCCGCTGCACGGTGATATCGACCGAATGCCAGCCACTATCGACGACGATGTCGGCTTCGGCGTATATGGGGTACCTCTCGGCCATCAGTTTCTCGAGCGTCGCTTTGATATCCCGGTTCTTCAGCAAGGGACGGCCGCCCCGCCGGCTGGTGCGTTGTACCAGAACATCGAGCTCGGCACGCAACCAAACGGAGATTCCCCGATCCTTGATCCGCGCCCGGGTTCCGATGTCGATGAAGGCGCCGCCGCCGGTGGCGACCACCATCGGCTCGCCGTCCAGGAGTCGGGCGACGACCCGCCGTTCTCCATCCCGGAACGCCGTTTCCCCGAACCTTTCGAAGATCTCCTCGATGGAACACCCGGCCGCCTTGACGATTTCGTCGTCGGCATCGGTGAACGGCATCTCCAGGCGCTGGGCGAGCAGGCGGCCGACCTTGGTCTTGCCCGCTCCCATCAGGCCGACCAGGATGATCGACATGCCGGCGCCGCCGGTAGCGGGCGCGGTCACCGGATCGGATACGATCGGGCCGGTTGTTCCCGATGTCGTTGAAAGCCAGCCTTGTCGTGGATTAATTGCCGAATATTCGCCATAGTTGAAATCTAGCATAGTCGAGTCCGGCTGTCGTCACCGCAACGGACGATCGTAACAAGCGTATCCGGTTGAATGGTCGACGGGGCTCGGCATTACCCTAACCCACTCGCCTCATCAAGGGTCCACATGAAGATACTCACGCGGATGATGCTGATTGCGCTCCTGGTGGCGATCACCGGCGGCGCCGTGTTCCTCGCCACTTCGGATATCCCGGCGCCGGTCGCTCCCGTCGAGAAGATCATTCCCAATGACCGATTTCCGCGTTAGCGGATGGCTGCTCCGGGGCGGCCGAGGGCTGGTCGCCGCGGCCCTGGTGTTCGCCGGTCTCGCCGGGGCTTCGGCTGTTGCGTGGGAGCCGCGGGCGCCGGAACTCGCGGCGCGGATGTCCCCGCCGGAGGAGCCGCCGGCGCCGGTGCCGGCCGATGTGCGGGTGGACCGGCTTTCGACCGTCGACGCCGACTCCGCCGGCGCGTTGACGGCGGCGCATGGCGGCTTCGGCGCGAGCATGTGGCGGGGAACCCGCCGGTCGTTGGTCGAGATGTTGCTCCCCCGTCTCCCGGTCGACACCGGGTCCCGGGCGATGCGCGACCTGATGCGCCGGCTGCTGCTCTCGGCCGCCGGCGCGCCCGAGGGCGAGTCCGTGCCGGGCAGTCTGGCGGCCCTGAGGGCGAGGATGTTGCTGGCGATGGGCGATCTCGAAGGAGTCGAAGGGTTGCTGGAGGCGGCGTCGGCCCGTGCCGCGGACCCGGTCCTGGCGCGGATCCGGACCGACGCCCTGCTGCTCGCCAACGACAACGCGGCCGCCTGCGCCGTCGCCGCGGACCAGATTTCCGAAGCAACCGCCGTCTACTGGCAGAAGGCGCTGATCTTCTGCCAAGCGCTGGCCGGCGAGCACGACAGGGCGGCCCTCGGGGTGGCGCTGCTCGGTGAAATGGGCGAGGCCGACCCGGCGTTCTTCGCCCTCGTCGCCGCCCTGGCCGGCGAGCCGGTTCGGATCGACTCGTTGCCCGACCCCACGCCTCTGCAACTGGCGATGGCGAGAGCCGCCAAGGTCGCGCTGCCGGCCGACGTCGTCTCGTCCGATCACCTGGCCGTGCTCCGCACCGTCGCGGTCAGCCCCAACGCCTCGGTGGAAACGCGGCTCGAAGCCGCCGATCGGGCGCAGGCGGCGGGGGCGCTGCCCGCCGATACCCTGCGTCAGCTCTACACCGCCATACACTTGGAACAGCCGGCGGAGGACGCTCCCCGCGCCCGCGCCGGCGCCTACCGTGCCGCCGTTGCCGGGGAGACGCCGGGCGCCCGCGCCGAGGCCGTCGCGGAGGCGTTGAAGGCCGGCCGGGAACAGGGGCGCTACGTGGCGACCGCGCTGGTCTATCTGCCGCTGCTGGCGGACATACCACCGTCGCCGGAGATCATGAACTTCGCTCCCGAGGCGATCGCCGCCCTGCTGGTGGCGGGAAAGCGGGAAACGGCCGAGAATTGGTACGCGGCCCTGACCGCGACCGCCCAGGTCGATTCCCAAGCCGGCGCCGCGCTGCTCGCGGCAATGCCGCTGGCGCACCTGGCGTGGGCCGCCGACAGCGAGGGCTGGGATAGCGGCGATCTGGCCGCATGGTGGCCGTCGGTCCGCGATACCGCCGGTGCCCGCGACCGCGCGACGCGGGTCTACACTCTGCTCGACGCGACAGGTTCGGCGGTTCCGGAGCGGTTGTGGGAACCGCTGCTCGACGGCGCCGGGCGGTCGACCGTCACCATGCCGACGGTCGCCCTGCTGAATCGCCTGGCCGCCTCGGCGGTGGCCGGGCGGACCGGCGAAACCGTCCTGCTCGCGTTGCTGGCGTTGGCGAAGGGGGGGCCGTCGGCGACCGATACCACGACCCTGGGCCAGGCGGTGAGGAGTCTCGGCGCCGTCGGCCTCGAGGACGAGGGGCGGGCGCTCGCCCTGGAAGCAATGGCGGCCTACCGATGAGCGGAAGGCCGGCACGACCCAGTACCGTGGCGCCGTCGCGCCATGTGGAAGCGTTTCTCGAGATGCTGGTCGCCGAGCGCGGCGCCGCCCGCAACACCGTCGACTCCTACCGCCGCGATCTCGACGCCCTCGCCGATTTCGCCGGCCGCCGCGGCGGTGCGCCCGAGACCGCCGACGCGGCGATGGTGCGTGGATATCTGGCGGCCCAGGCGGCGGCCGGGATGTCGCCGCGGACCACCGCCCGGCGGCTGTCGGCATTCCGGCAGTTCTTTCGCTTCCTTCTCGCCGAGGGAATCCGTGCCGACGACCCCTCGGCGGCGATCGACAGTCCCCGTCAGGGCCGGTCCTTGCCCAAGTATCTCAGCGAGGAGGAGGTCGAGCGCCTGCTCGCCGCGGCGAAGCGGCGCTCCGGCGCCGACGGCGTCCGCCTCAACGCGCTGATGGAGGTGCTCTACGCCACCGGGCTCAGGGTGTCCGAGCTCGTCGGGCTGCCGTTGTCGGCGCTTTCGCGCGACGATCACATGCTGGTGGTTCGCGGCAAGGGCGGCAAGGAACGGATGGTGCCGCTGACCGACGCGGCGATGGAGGCGCTCGATGCCTACGCGACGGTGCGCGAATCGTACCTCCCCCGCGGCCGGCGGGCCGCCGCTTCGCCATGGCTGTTCCCGTCGCGGTCGCGCGACGGTCACCTGACCCGGGTCCGGTTCGCCCAGTTGCTGAAGCAGCTTGCGGTCGAGGCCGGGGTCGAGACGGAGCGGGTTTCTCCGCACGTGCTCCGCCATTCGTTCGCCAGCCACCTGCTCGCCCACGGCGCCGACCTGCGCAGCCTGCAGCAGATGTTGGGTCATGCCGACATCGGCACCACCCAGATCTACACCCACGTGCTCGACGCGCGGCTGAAGGCGTTGGTCCAGGATGCCCACCCGCTGGCCCGGCGCGGGACATCGTAACCACACAGGCGGGGCGGCGGCTTGTGCGTTTCGGCTTCGCCTCGGCGCCGTCGGTGTGCTAGGAAGCGTCGATGCGTACTTTCCTGGACTTCGAGAAACCGATCGCCGAATTGGAAGGCAAGATCGCCGAGTTGCGCCATCTGAGCAGCTCCGGCGATATCAACATCGCCGACGAGGTCGGCCGGCTCCAGGGCAAGCTGGAGACGCTTCTGCGCCAAACCTACCGCCGGCTCAGCCCGTGGCAGAAGGCGCAGGTCGCCCGCCATGCCGAGCGGCCGCACACCGTGGACTACGTCGGCCGGCTGATCGACGACTTCACGCCGCTGGCCGGTGACCGCGCTTTCGCCGAGGATCGGGCGATCGTCGGCGGCCTCGGCCGGTTCCGCGGCCGTTCCGTCGTCATTATCGGTCACGAGAAGGGCGCCGACACCGAGGGTCGGCTCAAGCACAATTTCGGCATGGCGCGGCCGGAGGGCTACCGCAAGGCGCAACGGCTGATGCGGCTCGCCGACCGCTTCCGGCTGCCGGTGATCACCTTCGTCGACACCCCGGGCGCCTATCCCGGCATCGACGCCGAGGCCCGCGGCCAGGCCGAGGCGATCGCGCGCAGCATCGAGACCTGCTTCGCCGTGCGGGTGCCGCTGGTCAGCGTGGTGATCGGCGAGGGCGGCCCCGGCGGCGCCATCGCGCTCGCCGCCGCCGATCGGGTGCTGATGCTCGAGCACGCGATCTACTCGGTGATCTCGCCGGAGGGCTGCGCCTCGATCCTGTGGCGCGACGGCGAACAGGCGAAGGCCGCCGCCCAGGCGCTGAAGCTCACCGCCGAGGACCTCAAGGGCCTGGGCGTCATCGACGGCATCATCCCCGAGCCGCTCGGCGGCGCCCACCGCAACCCCGCGCAGGCAATCGACGCCGTCGCCGACGCCGTCGAGCAGGCGCTGGCGGCGCTGATCGGTTTCAATGGCGACGACCTCCGGCAACGCCGCCGCCAGAAGTTCCTGCGGATGAGCGTGCCCGAGACGGCGTGACGATACGCCGCCCTTGGCCATCGGCGGCGGCGGCCCCATATTCGGGAAAACCATGCGAGGAGAAAACCATGTCACGGCCGCGAGCAATTCTGGTCCTGTTTCTCCTGTTGACGGCGGGCGCCCTGGTGATGGCCTGCGAAACGACGCGCAGCGGTGGCTCCGGCGACGATTTCCGGTTCATCAACAGCCGCGGCGATCCCTGAGCCAGCGCAAACCCGCGCCTCCAACGCTCCATTTGTGACCGAACGTTCTCCACCGGTCTTGCGAGACGTCACAAGGTCCTGGTCCCGGCGGCGGTAGATAAGGTCTCTACTTCTCTTTGTGCAGGTGGATCGCGTAGGCGGTGAGGTTTTCGATGCCTTCGAGGGTGACGGTGAACGTTGCGTCGCTGCGGTGGTGGCCTCCGGTCGCGCTTCTTTTGCCTGCCGGTGGATTACATTCAAGGCGTACGATATCTTTAGCCACACGATTGTAGCGGATGTGAAGGCGAGACTTGACCGATCTCTGGCCGGCGGTGCTCACCGAGCACGCTCGAAACAGAATGACCCGGCGCGGGATCTCCGAAGCGGACGTGCGTGAGACCCTGCGTTCGCCGGAGAGCACCTCGCCGGTGCGGCCGGGCCGGCTGGTCGCACAAAAGAGTTTCGCGATCGGCGATCCTCCGCGACAATATCTGATCCGTGTATTCGTCGATGTCGATCGGACGCC
>JAUXFS010000275.1 GCA_030622775.1 Rhodospirillales bacterium
ACTGGCTGACCACCAGCACAGCGCCGCCCACGTCGAGCAACGACAGGTTGATCCGCCCCTCGCCGTCCTCGAAGATCCGCATCCGGGCGATCTTGCGGGCGAAAAAATCGGCGTCGGCATCGCCGTCACCGTCTTCCACGCAGAACAGGATCACCAGCCCCTTTCCGATCGCGCCGACCGTCTCTTCGCCCATCGTCACCGAAGCCTGCTTCACCCGCTGGACAACCGCTCGCATGGGAGGCTCAACCTTTGGTACCGAGAAGATCTTGCTGGGGTTCAATGACTCGCCAGGCGGGCGATTGCAACAGGCGCGTCTCTTTGCCATGAGCCCGACGCCACCCGCGTCAACGCCCACACTCCGGCCCACCCGCCGGGCCAGATCCGCGGCACCACAAACCGACGGTAAAAGGGATCGCTTAAGAACGGCCCCTGCCCTCGCCGGCCGCTACTGTTCGCGGCCGGCGCGGGCGAAGCTGCGGACCAGCGGCTCGATCAGATAGTCCAGCGCCGTACGCTCGGCGGTGACCAGGAACACCTCGGCCTGCATCCCCGCCTTGAGACGGCTCAACTCGAAATCGGCGGCGTCGGCGTCGGTGTCGAGGATCACCCGGGCGGTGAAGTAGGGAATGCCGGTGACCTCGTCGGTCATCCGGTCGGCGGAGACCGAGGTGACCGTGCCGGTCAGCATCGGCGTCGTCCGGGCGTTGAAGGCGGTGAGCCGTACCTGTGCCGGCATCGCCGGGTAGACCACGTCGATGTCCCTGGGGTCGACCCTGACGTCGACGATCAGCCGGTCGAGCTCCGGAACCAGGTCGAGCAGCGTCTGCCCCGGCTGGACCACCCCGTTCTGGGTGTGGACCTGAAGGTCGACGACGGTGCCGGCGCGGGGGGCGACGACCTCGGTGCGGCGCATCACGTCCTCTGCGGCATGGAGCTTGTCCCTCAGGTCGGCAATGTCGCCCTGGACCTTCTGTAGCTGCTCGGTGACTTGATTGTGGTCGCGGCTCTCCGGCATCTTCAGCTGCAGCTTGATCTCGCTGATGCCCTCCTGGGCGCGGGCGACCTGGGCCTGACGTTCGCCGATGTCGCCGGTGATGCTGGCCTTCTTGCGCTTCAGCGCCAAAAGCACCGCCTTGCTGACCACCCCGCGAACGACCATCTCCTCCACCGGCTGGATCTCTTCTTCGATCAGCGAGAGCTGCTCGCGCGACGAGGCGATCTGCGCCCGAAGGCCGGCGATCTCGCTGCGATTCTTGTCGATCCTCTCGCGCAGCACCGACTTCTGGCCCGAGATGTGCGACCGCCGCGCCTTGAGCACGTCGATTTCCCCCAACATCACCTTGCTCATCTTGGGGTCGTCGGCCTTCTCCAGGATCTCGTCGGGGAACTCGATTTCCTTCGAGCCGTCGCGCTCGGCGACCAGCCGCGCCTCCAGCGCCAGCGCCGCCACCAGCCGCCCGCGCAGAAGGCCCAGCGCCGCCTTCGGATGGGTGTCGTCGAAGCGGATCAGCACCTGGCCGGCCTTCACCTTGTCGCCCTCTGCAACCAGGATGTCCTTGATGATGCCGCCCTCGAGATGCTGGATGGTCTTGCGCTTGGTCTCGACCATGACCACTCCCGAGGCGATCGCCGCGCCGTCGAGCCGGGCGTTGCCCGCCCACACCACCGAGCCGCCGATGAACACCGCGATCATCGCCCAGCCGAACCGCCTCCAGGGGGCGAGCAGGCCGGCGAGGGCGCGGTCGCCGGGCCCGAGGGTCTGCGCCATCCCACGCCCCGCTGCCCGATCCGAGCGCGCGACGGTCCGACTCCGCCGGGGCCGCCGCCAACGATCGACAATCCTTTGCAGGGCACCGCCGAACGCCTTTGGCGCCGGTCGTGCTTCCGACGATCGGCGGCCTTTGACCACCGGTTCGGATCTGGCGGGAGCGGCGGGTTCACCGACGTTCGGATCCGCCGAAGCGCCGTGGACGCGGGACCGAAATGCGTTGCTCATGCCGTGCTCTCCGCCAGTCGTCGAGGAGGCCGCTTTCCGGCGCGCTTCGCCGGAAGCGATGGTTGCGGCGTCGGTTCGACGGCCGGCCGGGCCAGGCCGCCGGCGGTC
Organism: Rhodospirillales bacterium; assembly: GCA_030622775.1. GTDB lineage: Bacteria > Pseudomonadota > Alphaproteobacteria > Rhodospirillales > Defluviicoccaceae > JAUXFS01. The sequence goes on from JAUXFS010000275.1 coordinate 2,105, forward strand.
GGTGTAACCACTGTCAGCCGCGCCAGGGCCGCCTTGTCGATCACCCGACAGCCGCCGCCCTCGATGTGCAGGACCCTGTCGGCCTGACCGAGAATGCTGGCCCGATGGGCAACGATGACGATCGTCGCGCCCCGCGCCTTGGCTTGGCGCAAAGCCAGCATCAACGCCTCGACCCCCTGCGCGTCGAGATTGGAGTAAGGCTCGTCGAGGACCAGCAACTGCGGGTCGCGGAACAGAGCCCGGGCCAGCGCCACCCGCTGGCGGGTTCCCGCCGAGAGCAGGTCGTTGGATCCGCCGACGACCGTGTCGTATCCCGCCGGTAGCCGCAGCACCAGGTCGTGGATGCCGGCCCGTGTGGCCGCTTCGAGGGCGCGCCGCGGCGACGCTTCGGTAAAGCGGACGATGTTGTCGCGCACCGTCCCCGGCAACAGCTCGGCCACCTGCGGCACATAGCCGACGTGACGCCCCAGATCATCCGAGGGCCAGGCGTGGACGTCCATCCCGTCGAGGCGGATCCGCCCTCGCCCGGGCGCCGCCAGCCCGACCAGCATCCGTGCCAGTGTGGTCTTCCCGGCCCCCGAGGGACCGAAGATTCCGAGCATTTCCCCCGGTCCGACGGTGACCGAGAGGTCGTGGAACAGCGGCTCTTCGGCCCCCCGCGGGGCGTAGGACGCGGCCTCGACGGCCAGCATGCCCTTCGGCCGCGGCAATGGCATTCGCCCCGGCTCGGCCGCGGCCCGGCTCAAGACCTCCTTCAGCCGTCCGAACGCGGTGCGGGCGTTGATCAGTTGCCGCCAGCCGCCGATTGCCTGCTCCACCGGCGCAAGCGCCCGGGCGAGCATGATCGACGCGGCGATCATCGCCCCGGCCGAGAGCTCCTGGCGGACCACGAACATGGCGGCGAGGCCGAGGATCCCGATCTGCAGCGCCATCCGCAGAAAACGGCTGAGGGCGGTCAGCGAACCGGCGCGATCACTGGCCAGCGTCTGTCCGGCGACGGTCCGGTCGCTGCGCGCGGCCCACCACTGGGTCAGCGCCGGTCCCATACCCAGGGCCTCGATGCTGTCGCCCTGACGGCTCATCGTCTCCACCGCCGCCATCGTCTCGGCATGGGCCTGATTGGCTTCCGCCAGCGGTCTGCGGGTGGCCAGTTCGTTGACGTAGGCGACGGTGAACAGCACGACGGCGCCGAGCAGGGCAACAACACCCAATACCGGATGGATGAGAAACACCAGGGCGACGAACACCGGCACCCACGGGGCATCGAGCAACGGGAGCACCCCTGAACCGGTGAGATAGCTCCGCACATGGGCGAGATCGCGAACGGCCTGGGGAGAGTTGCCGCCGTAACGCGACGTGGGCCGCAACGCCGCGGTGAACACCGCCCCGCCGAGCCTCGCCTCCAGCCAGATGCCGATCCGGACCAGCATCCGCGAGCGCACCACGTCGAGCACCGCCATCACCGCGAACGCCATCAGCGCGGCCAGGGTCAGGACCAGGAGGGTGTCCTCGCTGCGGCTGGTCATCACCCGGTCGAAGACCTGGACCATGTACAGCGGTACGGTCAGCATCAGAAGGTTGATGACGAAGCTGAAGGCGCCGATGGTGAGGAACGCGCGCCGGCAAGCGCGGATCGCGCCGTCGAGAAGCGACGGCGCGTCCGCCTTGGAGCCGGGAGTTTCGGAGGGGTCCTGAGGGATCATGCGGAGTACTACTCGGTTTATGGGACACCGACGAAGTCGGCCTGCACCAGGCTGGCGGGGACGACGCCTTCGATGGTGATCGTTTCGGAATTGCCGCCCCACCCGGACAGATCGATTTCTGTCGCCGAACCGGTGTCGGTGAACGTCGCCGCCTTGAAGGTGGCCCAGTCGTCGGTGATGCCAAAGGCGCTGACGTCGATCTGATCCGCGTCGCCGCCGGCCTTGAAGTCGACGATGGTGTCGCTATCCATGTCGACCGTCATCACGAAGGTGTCGTCGCCGCCGCCGCCGGTCAGGGTGTCGTCGCGATCGCCACCGGTGAGGGTGTCGTTGCCGCCACCGCCGACCAGCGTATCCTTGTTGTCGCCGCCGTCGATCAGGTCGTC
>JAUXFS010000034.1 GCA_030622775.1 Rhodospirillales bacterium
TCACAAGCGGCGCGCGACGCTGACCGGAAGCCTCGATAGGCCGCCCGTAGGGTCGTGTTTCGCGCATCCTCGGGGCGTCGAAACCGCTTGACGATGCGCCAGCATCGCCCGCGCGGCCCCTCCTGCCGAGGATGCGTGAAACACGATCACAATGAGTCCCTATCAATGACCGTTGGTATGAGCGGTTTTCGTGTCCGTCGCTCGCGTGTCCAAGACCTTCGAGGGGCAACATTTTCGGGCTCAGCGGCTCATCCCGTGGTATTCGGGGTTGGGCATCATGTCGAGGCCGTGGGCCATGCGGTTGGTGTAGTTGAAGAAGGCGGCGACGTCGCAGATGTCGAATATGTCCTGGTCCGAGAACCCGACCTTGCGGAGTTGCTCACGATCGCCGTCGCCGATCTCTTGGGGGGTCAGGGTCAACTTCCAGGCGAAATCGAGCATCGCCCGTTGCCGTGGATCAAGTTTGGCCGCGCGGTAGTTCATCGCTATCATCTCGCCCAGTTGCGGATCGTCGGAAAGCTGGCGAACCGCCTGACCGTGGGCGACCAGGCAGTAGTAGCAACGGTTGGCCGACGATACGGTGACCGAGATCATCTCGCGCTCGAGCTTGCTCAGCCCGCAACTCTTCTCGTCCAGCATGAGCTGGTTGTAGAACTGGGTGAAGGTGCGAAACTTCGCCGCGTTGCCGGTATAGGCGCGGAGCACGTTGGGGACCATTCCCAGCTTCTCCTCGCACTTGGCGAAATACTTGCGGATATCCTCGTCCAGCGCCTCCAGGACGGGAAGCGGCAGCTTGATGACGTGATCGGGCTGGGGCATGGCGTTGTTCCTGAATGTTATCCGCACTGAGCCTTGTGGCGGAGCAAGTGATCGGCGAGCACGCAGGCGAGCATCGCCTCGGCGACGGGAACGCCGCGGATGGCGACGCAGGGATCGTGACGTCCGGTGGTGACGACCTGGACATCCTCGCCATGGACGTTGACGGTGCGTTGCGGGGTCGAGACCGAGCTGGTCGGCTTGATGGCGAGGCGGGCGACGATGTCCTGACCGCTCGAGATTCCGCCGAGGACGCCACCGGCGTTGTTGGACAGAAACGTCACCGCGCCGTCCCGCATCCGCATCTCGTCGTTGTGTTCGGGCCCGGACATGGAGACGGCGGCGAAGCCGGCGCCGATTTCGACACCCTTGGCCGCGGGAATACTGATCAGCGCCTTGGCGATGTCGGCGTCGAGCCGGTCGAACACCGGCGCGCCGAGGCCCGCGGGCACGCCCGACGCAACCACCTCGACCACGCCGCCGGTGGACGAGCCGGCCTTGCGCACATCATCGAGGAAATCCTCCCACGTCTTGGCGGCCACCGCGTCCGGGCACCAGAAAGGATTGCGTTCGACCTCGTTCCAGTCCCACCGATCCCGATCCACCGGGTGCGGCCCCATCTGCACGAGGGCGCCGCGGACGGTCGCCGAGGGCCCCAGGATCTTGCGGGCGATGGCGCCGGCGGCGACCCTCGTCGCGGTCTCGCGGGCGCTGGAGCGGCCGCCGCCGCGATAGTCGCGAACGCCGTACTTGGCGTGATAGGTGTAGTCCGCGTGACCGGGGCGGAACAGATCCTTGATCGCGCCGTAGTCCTTGGAACGGGCGTCCTCGTTGACGATCAGGAGGCCGATCGGGGCGCCGGTCGTCCGTCCCTCGAATACGCCGGAGAGGATCCGCACCCGATCCGGCTCCCGGCGTTGACTGGTGTGCCGGCTTTGACCTGGCCGGCGCCGGTCGAGGTAGACCTGGATGTCTTCCTCGTCCAACTCGATGCCCGGAGGCACCCCGTCGACGACGCAACCGATCGCCGGACCGTGGCTCTCACCAAACGTCGCGACGCGAAACAGGGAACCGAAAGTATTGCCGGTCATGCTCTACTTCTGCGGCTTGAAGCTCTCCAGCATTTCCCGGACATCCGCTGCGGCATCGGCCGCCAGCATGCCGACCACGTGGTAGCCGGAATCGACATGGTGAATCTCGCCGGTCACGCCCGACGACAGCCCGCTCAACAGATAGACCCCGGCGCCGCCGACGTCCTCAAGGGTGATGTTCCGCCGGAGCGGTGAATTGTACTGGTTCCATTTCAGGATATAGCGGAAATCCCCGATACCGGAGGCCGCCAGCGTCTTCATCGGTCCGGCGGACATGGCGTTGACGCGGATGTTCTGTCGCCCCAGATCGTCGGCGAGATAGCGAACGCTGGCTTCGAGCGCCGCCTTGGCGACGCCCATGACGTTGTAATGCGGCATGACCCGCTCGGCGCCGAAGTAGGTCAGGGTGAGCAGACTGCCGCCTTCGGACATCAGCGGTTGCGCCCGCTGGCAAACGGCGGTGAACGAATAGCACGAGATCAGCAGGGTCGAAGCGAAGTTACCCGCCGTGGTGTCGATGTAGCGGCCCTTGAGCTCTTCCTTGTCGGAGAAGGCGATGGCGTGGACGACGAAATCCAACTTTCCCCAGCACTCCCGGAGGGAATCGAAAACCGCGTCGAGGCTTCCTTCGTCGGTGACGTCGCACGGCAGCACTACTTCGCAGCCGATCGACTTGGCCAACGGCATCACCCGCTTTTTCAGGGCGTCGCCCTGGTAGGTAAAGGCGATCTCCGCACCATGGCTGGATAGCGCCTTGGCGATCCCCCAGGCGATCGAGCGTTCGTTGGCGACGCCCATGATCAGGCCCTTCTTGCCGGCCATCAACGGTGCGGGTGAAGTCATGACATCCTTTCCGAACAAATCCTCTGCGGGCGAACCCTACCCAACGATCAGTGCGTCCTGCGGCGAGACGGCGCATCCTTCCCGAAACCCAATGAAACGCAAAAACACCCCCTACGGCGGCGGCCGGTCGCGGCCACGTAGTTCCCGCAACACGGCCATATAGGAAGGTCGGCGGCGCGTCAATCTCGGGAGAACGGCAGCGGGGGGCCTTATGGCGGCGTCGCGATCCGCTATCGTTGAGACACCCGCCCTCCATCGGACGTCAAATGCTCGACAAACCAGTCACGCGCCGCGGCGCTGGCTTGGTCGAACTTCTCGACATAGGGGACAAAGTGACCGCCATCGAGAAGTTCGAGCTTCTTGGGTGCGAGGGCGCGCTCGAACGCCTCCAGGATCAAGTCGGTCGGGGTCAGGGTATCGTGGGCCGCCACGATCATCAGAACGGGCGTGGGGCTGATTCTGGACACCCACGCTCCGGGCTCGTACTCGCGCGCCATCTCTCCCGACCGAAGGGTGATCTCGTTCCGCCACCCCGGCGCTCGATCCCGGCTGGCGGCGAAAAACCGCCAAGAGTCCAAGCCCGGCAACGCACATGGCGCCGCCGGATCCTCGGCGACGACCGGGATCATCGTCGGTGGTGCGCCGAGGAACCGCGCCTCTCGATCCTTGTCGAAAGCGGCGAGCACCGACGGCACCAGATCAGGCCGCACCCTGCGCAGGCCGGCGAGAGGGCCGCTGATCGTCGGGACTTGGGAAACCACGCATTTCACCCGCCGGTCGATGCCGCCGACCATCAGCGCATGGCCCCCGGAGAAGCTAGTTCCCCAAACACCGATGCGCTCCCGGTCCACCTCGGGCAGGGTGCCGGCGAAAGTGATGGCGTGGCGGTAGTCACGGACTTGCTGGATTGGGTCTATTTCCTGGCGCGGCTCACCTTCGCTCGCCCCAAAATTGCGATTGTCGAACACAAGCGTCGCCAAACCGGATTTCGCGAAGACCTCGGCGAAGTCGTCGAGGTACTGTTCCTTGACCCCCGAGAACCCGTGAGCCATGACCACCGTCGGAACGGGCGTCTGCGGTCCCTCTGGCAGGTAGAGCCAGCCGCGCAGGACGACCCCTTCGGCATTGAATTCGATGTCCTTGCGCATGTCGTCGCCTCCCTCTGGAACGGTCTTTTCGGCAGGGGCTAAGGTTCGACCCGGAACTTGGCCTTGATTTGGGCGCGCACCGGCTCGGGCAAGGTCTCGAGCGCTTCCTCGACGGTCCGCAGCATCCGACGGGTGGCGTAAAGCTGATCGAGCAGGGACAGAACCAAGCCGAGAACGTCCTCCTCGACCATCAGGTCCCGGCGTAGCTCGCAGATCAACGCGATCCGCGCTTCGTCGACCTCGTCGAAACCATAGCCTTCCGCAGTCTCGCGGGGGCGGACCCAACGCTGTTCGATCCACCCGGTCAGTTCCACCCGCTCGATATGGTGAAGCCGGAGGATCTCGTCGAAGGTCGCCATCTCCATCCTCACCGCCCACCGCGAACTCGATATGGGTGCCGCGCCGCCCACTTCTCGACCAGATCCGCCAACTCGGTGTCGGGCTTGTCGGGCAGCATGACTTTCAGCGTCACATAGTGATCGCCCCGGCTCCGGCCGCCCCGCACCAGTCCGCCCTTGCTCCTGATCCTGAGCCGGGTACCGCTGTTGGCGCCCTTGGGCACGGTCAGGCTGACGGTTCCCGCCACCGTCGGCACCTGGATCTTGGCCCCGAGCACCGCCTCGGGCAGGGTGATCGGAAGCTCGGCATGAATGTCGTCGCCATTGCGGGTGAACATCGGATGGGGACGTACCTTGATCTCGATGTGGACGTCCCCGGCGCGACCGCCGCCACCACTCTGGGTCGCCTGCCCCCTCAGACGCAGCACCTGCCCGTCGGCGGATCCCGGCGGAATCGTGACCTTGAGCCGCTTGCCGCCGGGGAGCACGATCTCGCGCACGGTGCCGTTGGCCGCGTCGACGAGGTCGACCTCGAGCTTGTGGCGAACATCGGCGCGACGCATCTGCTCGGCCTGCCAAGCCGCGTTGTGTCGCACGCCACGAAAAAGATCGGAGAAAACATCCATGCCTTCGAGGTTGCTGAAAGCCTCCTGTGGGTCGCTATAACGCGACTTGGGGCTTCCCTCGGCATAGGTTCGGTAAAACGTTCGGTCGGCGCGCGGCGCTCCGCTGGCGTCGATCTCTCCCCGGTCGTAGCGCCCTTTCTGTTCGGCGGCGGCCAGAAATTGGTGGGCGGCGGCCACTTCCTTGAAGCGGTCCTCGGTTTTGGCGTCGCCGGGATGAAGGTCGGGGTGAAGGTCGCGGGCCAGCTTTCGGTAGGCCTTTTTCACTTCCTTGATGTCGGCGCCCTTGGCAATGCCGAGGACCGCATAGGGATCGCGCATGGCCATAGGCCCTAGTTCATATCTCCACCTCCGCCCACTACCGGCGGACCTGGTACGGATGCTTCACGCTCCACCGCTTCACGAAATGGACGAACTCGGCATCGGGTTTCGGCAGCACCACTCTAAGACTTACGTACTGGTCGCCGCAACTCCCGTCGGCCCGCGCCATCCCTTTGCCGCGCAACCGAAGGACGGTGCCGCTGTTCGAACCCGCCGGAATCGTCACCATCGCCGCGCCGTCGATCGTCGGTGTTTTGATGCGGCTGCCGAGAACCGCCTCCGCCAGAGTCACCGGCACCTCGACGCGGATATCATCGCCTCGGCGGTCGAACAACGGATCGGATTTCACGTGGATTTCCACCAGCGCGTCTCCCGCGTCGCGGCCGCCCATCCCACCCATTCCTTCGCCTTTCAGTCGCAGGATCTGGCCTTCGACGGTGCCGGGGGACACCCTGACGGCGAGCCGCTTGCCCGTGGTCGTGGCGATATGCCTGGTAACGCCGGTGGCGGCCTCGCGGAATGTGACGGTCAGGGAATAAACCACGTCGGCGCCCTTGACCCGAAAACCGGTATCGTTGCGATCCGATCGTCTGCGGGACCGGGCGTCCGATGATTCCTTTCCGCTCTCTCGGTCCCGCCGCTGGGCTCCCCGGCGAGGGCGACCGCTGGCGTCGATCTCGCCCCGGTCGTAGCGGGCGCGCTTCCCGGGATCGGACAGAACTTCGTAGGCAGCCGCCAGCTCCTTGAAATCCGCCTCCGCGCGCGGATTTCCCGGATTGCTGTCCGGGTGAATTCGTCGGGCCAGCCGGCGAAAGGTTCGTTTGATCTCGTCGATACCGGCATGGCGGGGGACGCCGAGTATCTGGTACGGATCCTTCATGTCGGGAGGCCCTGTGATCTCGTGGGGTGATCCGGTCTTCGCGGCTCAACGATTGCGGTTGGCGCCGAGCTTGTATTCGATGATCCGCCAGGTGCCGTCTCGTTCCCGGCAGGCGTGGCCGACTGCCAGTTCCTGCTCGTCGTCAACCGAAACCGTCGCCTCGAACTCCCGGCACCACTTGGCCGCCGCCGATTCGTAGGTTCGTGTCGGCGTGACCATACCTTCGGCCCCCGACTCCGGGTTCCGCCACCTGGACGTCTCCCAGGCGCGGTTGAATTCAAGAGCGTTCTGGGCGGTGCGCTGCATGTACCTGCGGTCGTCGAGATCGAGGGAATTGTCCACGCCGGCGCCGAAATATGCTCCGGCGACGGAGCCGACGGAAGGCTTCGAGGCCTCGTCGCCGGCGCAGGCGTTCAACACCACGCCGATCAACGCGGATACGATCAGCTTTCCGAGCTTCGTCGTCTCGCGATTTTCACGTTTCATGGCTAGGGAATCCACGGTTCCTGGCGGCTTGGTCGACTGCGCCGACTGACCAATCTATGAAGAGAACGTGAAAAGGAAGTAAAGTTCCCCCATTCTACGATGACGCAAGACCCCGGCTACGGTGACGTACGACCCCGGCCGGGCATCAAAACCCTGGAGTCCGATGACCTTTAGCAAAGACGTGGACCCGATCCAGCGGTTCAAGGATTGGATCTTCGAAGCGGAAAAGACCGAACCCAACGATCCCACCGCGATGACGTTGGCGACGGCGACTCCCGAGGGCGTTCCGTCGGCGCGGATGGTTCTGCTCAAAGGGGTCGACGCGCGGGGGTTCGTTTTCTACACCAACATGACCAGTCGCAAGGCGAAGGAGCTCAACGCGAACCCCAAGGCCGCTCTTTGTTTTCACTGGAAAAGCTTGCGCCGCCAGGTCCGGGTCGAAGGCGCGGTGGAATCGGTGAACGATGCCGAGGCCGATGCCTATTTTGCCGGACGCTCGCGGGTCAGCCAGCTCGGCGCCTGGGCGTCGAAGCAGTCGCGGCCGCTCGAGGGCCGGTTCGAGCTGGAGGCCCGCGTGGCCAGGTACACCGCCAGGTTCAACATCGGCCCGGTGCCGCGTCCCCCCTTCTGGTCGGGCTTCCGACTGGCGCCCGAGAACATCGAGTTCTGGCAAGACCAGGCTTTTCGTCTCCACATGCGCTTCGTCTTTCGCCGAGACGGCGGTGGCTGGACCATGGAGGAGCTGTACCCGTGAACGGCGACGCCACCGGGACGGGGGCCGCGGCGGTGACACCGGACAAGGCTGAACGCCTGAAGCGGCTCGCCGCGGCGGCGGCGGTCACGGTCGCGAGTGTCCTGATCGCCGCCAAGACCGGCGCCTGGTTCGCCACCGGTTCGGTCAGCCTGCTGTCGACGTTGATCGATTCGCTGCTCGATCTGGCGGCGTCGCTGGTCAATCTCCTCGCCATCCGCCACGCCTTGCAGCCGGCCGATCGGGAGCATCGGTTCGGCCACGGCAAGGCCGAGCCTCTGGCGGGTCTCGCCCAGGCGGCCTTTGTCAGCGGCTCGGCGGCGTTCCTGTTGTTCGCAGCCTTCCAGCGGCTGATCCATCCCGTGCCGATCGCCAATACGACGTTCGGGATCGCGGTGATGGTGTTCTCGATCGTGCTGACCTTGGGTCTGGTCGCCTTTCAGCGGTTCGTGGTGCGGCGGACCGGCTCGGTGGCGATCAGCGCCGATTCGCTGCACTACAGCGCCGACCTGCTGGTCAACGCCAGCGTCGTCGTTGCCCTGTTGCTGACGGTCAACCTGGGCTGGAGCGCCGCCGACCCCCTGTTCGCGATCGCCATCGCGCTGTTCATCCTGCGCGGGGCGTGGCGCATCTTGAAGAGCAGCTTCAACCTGCTGATGGACCGGGAACTGCCGGAGTCCGAGCGGGCGCGCATCCGCGAGATCGCGACCGCCCACGCGGGAGTGATCGCCATCCACGATTTGCGGACGCGTTCGTCCGGAACAATGACCTTCATCCAGTTCCACCTGGAGATGGACGGCAATCTGACCCTCCTCAAGGCCCATGAGATCGCCGAGGAAGTCATGGAAGAGGTCGAGCGGGCCTTTCCCGACGCCGAAGTCCTGATCCATGAGGATCCGTTCGGGATCAAGGAACGACGCGCGACCTTCCAGTAGCCGCCCCCGCACGCCCTCCCCCGAGCCGCAAGGTGGACGGGCGGATGTGAGCTCCGAGCGGATGCCGACACACCTGATCTTTCCCGCCATGGGCGTGCGCCGCGGGCGGGGTGCGGTTTCGGCTTTGCCTTCGCCGCCCAAGGTCTTACCCTGCTTTTCGGATCAGGGGAGCCATTGTGATGATCGTGGAGGACCAGGGCGAGGTCATTGCATTTCTGTCGCGGCCCGAGGCGTTCGGCGGCGGCGTGAGCCGGGTCGACCGGGTGGAGACCCATGTATCCGTGGTCTTCCTTGCCGGTGACCGGGCCCTCAAGCTGAAGCGAGCGGTCGAGTTTCCCTACCTGGACTTTTCAACCAAGGAACTGCGCCGGGAATTCTGCGAAGCGGAAGTCCGCATCAATCGCCGGACAGCGCCGGGGATTTACCGGCGTGTCGTCGCCGTGACCCGCAAGGCGAATGGCGCGCTCGGCCTCGGCGGAGGCGGCCAACCCGTCGAATGGCTGGTGGAGATGGCGCGCTTCGACGAGGACACCCTGTTCGACCGTCTGGCGCAACGAGGCGCCCTCGACGCCACCGTCATCGAGAATCTCGGCGATGTCATTGCCCGATTCCATGAAGGGGCGGAACGAAGGCTCAACGCCGGCGGCCCGGCGGCGATCGCCCGCATCATCGACACCAACGCGAGAAGCTTCGCCGGGTGTCCGCCCGGCTGCCTCGACCCCGGCAGAGTCAAACGGCTGACCGAGGCCACCCGGCGGGCGCTGGGCGCTTGCATCGTACTGCTCGGGGAACGGAGCCGGGGCGGCTTCGTCCGCCATTGCCACGGCGATCTGCACCTTCGTAATATCTTTCTCGATGATGGTCGGCCCACCTTGTTCGACGCCATCGAGTTCAGTGAGGCGTTGGCCGATATCGACGTGCTCTACGACCTCGCGTTTCTGATCATGGACCTGGAATACCGGGATCTGCGCCGCCTCGCCAGCATCCTGCTCAATCGCTATCTGGACAACACCGGTGATGCCGGTGGGCTCAAGGCGCTCCCCCTGTTTCTGTCGTTGCGGGCGGCGATCCGCAGCCACGTCGACGCGGCGGCGGCGTCCATCCAATCCGATCCGCTGGAAGCCAAGGCGCTTCGCGACGCGGCGCACCGATACCTGGA
>JAUXFS010000377.1 GCA_030622775.1 Rhodospirillales bacterium
GACGAGAACGGCGTCTACGCGCCGGGAACCTGGGTTCGCACCCCGATCGGCAAGGCGCCGAGGCTGGTCAGTGACGGAGGAGGCCGACTGCTGGTCACGCGCGGCCATCTCCTCGACCCGCCGCCGCAACCCGACACCGAGGCCTGAACGGAAAGGCGCGGGAGAAAGCCGCTGACGCCACCGGCCCGCTTTTCCGGGTCAGCAGTTCAGTTCGGCAGCCCGGCCTTGTGAAGGGCGCCAAAGTAGCGCTGGCGATCGGCATCGTGCTGGAACGGGGTGTTGCGAATGCTGGAGATCGTGAATGCCGGGTTGATCTCGGTGATCCGCCGGGCGATCTCTTTGGCGTCATCCATGCGGCCCATTTCGGCGTAGGTCGCGGCAAGGATGCGAAGCACCGAAAGCGACTTTGGGTAGACGGAAAGGGTTTTTTTCGCCCCGATCAGCGATTTCTCGTAGTCCCGTGCCGTGTAATAGACGAAAGAACCGTTCCAGTCGTACCAGACGGGATGGTGCGGATTGAGACGCTTCGCCTTCTCGATCCACTCGACGGCCTCCTCCCCACGGCCCATGAAAACCGTGACAATCGACATCATCGCGAGCACGTCCGCCTGGTTCGGACTGATCGAGATCGCCTTTTCGTATTCGGCAAGGGCGAGGGCGTGGTCCTGGTCGGCGTAGAGATACAGGGTGCCCATTGCCCAGTGACTGCGATAGTCCTGTTGGTCGAGCGCGATGGCCTTGCGAGCGGCCTCCCTTGCCCGGCGCAAGGCCTCGTCCGGATCGTCGGCCAATCGATTGCGCCAAAGGTTAAGATATCGCCAGCTCAGCATCGAATAGGCTTCGTCGAAACCGGGATCGAGTTCGATGACCCGTTCGAGCAGACGAGCCGATTCTTCGAGAGCTTCCTTCGCACCTCGAAACTTGGATGCCCTCAAATAGAGTTCGTAGGCCGCCAAGGTGGTCGGATCTTTCGCGAGGGCCGCTGTTTGCGCCAGATCGATGACCGTCGCGAACAGGGTGCTGGTGATTTGCCGGCTCAGATCATCCTGGACCGCGAAGATCTCTTCCGGCGCCACGTCGTACTGCTGCGCCCAGACGTGGGTTTCGGTGGCGGCCTCGATCAACTGGGCATGGACGCTGATCTTGTCGGCGCCGCGCTGGAGACTGCCTTCGAGCACGTAGCGCACGCCCAACTGCCGCCCCACCTCGTTGATGCGCACCGCTTTGCCCTTGTAGGTAAACACCGAATTGCTGGCGATCACGAACAGCTCCGGGAACTTGGAGAGATTGGTGATGATCGCGTTGGTGAAGCCGTCGACGAAATAGTCCTGCTCCGCATCGCCACTGAGGTTGGCAAACGGCAGGATCGCGACCGAGGGCTTGTCCGGCAGGGGCATGGCCATCTGCCCGGCCGGAGAGAGTTCCGCGTCGGGAGATCGGGTCTGCCACCAAACGACGCCGCCGCCGGCAATGGCGAGAATCGCGATCGCAACGGCGGCGGCGAGCCATTGTTTTCTCATCGATGTGGGATGACGGCTGGTCGGCTTTGCACTGGGGGCGGCGATGGGCGTGACGAACGCCGCCGCCTTGTCGTCGAGGATAATTCGAAACACCCGAATCGGCCGGGCGATGTTCTTGACCTCGACCTCGCCGAGGTCCTGGAGGTTCAGGTCCAGCTTGTCGCGGATCTGGTTGCGCACGTTTCGCGCCACGCAGATCCCGCCCGGCTCCGCCAACCCCTCGAGACGCGCGGCGACATTGACGCCGTCACCGTAGATATCGACCCCTTCGATGATGACATCGCCGATGTTGATGCCGACGCGAAAACGGATCTGCTTGTCTTCGGCGATGGCGCCGTTGCGCTCGCGCATGGCGCACTGGACTTCGATGGCGAAGGTGACCGCGTCGACGACGCTGGGAAACTCCATCAGCGTTCCGTCGCCCATCAACTTGATGGTCCGCCCGCTGTGCTGCTCGGCCTTGGGCTCGATCAGCTCCGCCCGGTGCGCCTTGAGCGCCGCGAGCGTACCGGCCTCGTCCACGCCCATGAGGCGCGAATACCCGACCACATCGGCGGTGAGTACGGCGGCGAGCCGACGTTCCATCTCAGTCTCCCCAAACCGTGAGACTAGCCCCGCCCGATGGCGGAATCCAGGCGGCAATACAAGGCTTGGAGGTCCAGGGGCTACCCGACTAGCGGCGGCCGGCCTCGTAGGTCTGCAGGTGGCAGAGGGCGACGCGGAGCAGCGGGGCGTCGATTCCGAAGGAGTGGGCGCGTTCGAGAAGGTCGCCGATGACGTGATCGGCCTCGATCCGGCCGCCGCCCTCGATGTCGCGGAGCATCGACGCGGCGAAGCCGGAGCCCCGCTCGGTGAGCAGCGCGCGGGTGCGCTCCAGGTGCTTGTCCCGGGGCGGATAACCGGCGGCGGTGGCGACGCGGGCGCATTCGTCGAGGGCCTCGACGATCAGCGCCTCGCCGTCCGCCGCTTCGAGGATCGTGCCGACGCCGGCGCGCATCAGGCAGCTCATCGCCGCCAGCGTCGCCAGCATCACCCATTTCTCCCACATCTCCTGGAGGATGATGGTGCTGAACCGGCCATCGAACCCGGCGCCTGTCAGGTCCTTCTCCAGCGCCGCGCAGAATGGCGTGCGTTCGCCGTCGCGTTCGCCGAAGGTGAGCAGATGGAACTTGTTCAGGTGCTTGACCGCGCCGTCGGCGGTGAGCGTCGCGGCGATGCCGCACAGGCCGCCGAGTACCCGCTCGGGGCCGAACGCATCGTCCAGCCGGTCGAGATGCCGCATCCCGTTGAGCAACGGCACGATCCGGGTCTCGGCGCCGACGGCGGGGGCGATCGCGGCGATGGCGTCGTCGAGATCGTAGGCCTTGCAGGCGAGGATGACGGCATCGTAGTCGGGCGTCACCGCGTCTCCGGTGACCGTCCGCACCGGGCGGCGGATGTCGCCCAACGCGCTGGTGACGACCAGACCGTCCCGCGCCAATTTTTCGGCGCGCGCCGGCCGCACCAGGAAGGTGACGTCGCGTCCCGCTTCGGCGAGGCGGCCGCCGAAATAGCCGCCGGTGGCGCCGGCGCCCAGGATCAATAGCCTCATTTCCATGCCTTCCTACTGATAGCAACCTGCGTTGATATGACGGTGCGCGGTGGTGACCCCGGCGCTGGTCGCGAACCCGTTCGGGAGTCGCATGGAGACGCTCTCACGGTCAAGCCGCAAACCGAACGGCGGGTTCTCGACAGAGAGGGCCGATTACCTTTGGAAATCGGGGGCCACATTAAGAAAAAATTTACCGCTTGCACATATGTTGTCGGAAAGGCACAAGATTGCCACAAAATGTTGCAATAAGCAGGGAGCGTAAAAACGCGCTTCCAACGAAAAGAGGCTTTGAATTCGACGCAAGCTGTCGTATGGCAGGGACGGGA
>JAUXFS010000431.1 GCA_030622775.1 Rhodospirillales bacterium
TACCCTACGACCCGCCGATCGATGACGTATGTGACAAGTTTGTGTCTTTTTGGAGATGATACCACCGAATTAGCACCCCAATAGAGGAATTTTACCCCCGTATGGGGACGAGATCTGGGAATCCATTGGCGATCAATGGCTCTGTTCTACGCGGCGGGGAGCGTAAGGATGCATGGACACCGCACGGCGACGGAGTCATCCTTGTTGTGGACGCTCGAAACAATCCGCGCGCCCATCTGGGCGGCGGAGCGAACGGAAGAGAAACCGGACGATGACGGATTTCACCCCGCTGGGCCGGATGCTGCATGAAGAGCACATTCGCACCCTCGCCCTGATGAACGCGCTGGATACCAGAACCACGGGTGGACCGGGCAAACGACCGATCGACCCCGCCGATACCGACGACAGGCAATTGCTCGAGGAAACCGTCGCCGCCATCGACGAAGAGGTCAACCGGCATTTCGGCTTCGAGGAAGCCGTCCTGTTTCCGTTGATCGCGGACCGGGGCGCCGGCGACATGACCCGGCTGCTCGCCCAGGAACACGCCGCCATCACCCCGTTGGGGCGACGTCTCAGCGAGGTTGTCGTCAAGGCCCTGGAGAGCGGCTTCGACGGACCCGGCTGGAGCGAGTTTCGCGAGGTCGCGCAAGAACTGGTCGACCGTGTGACGTTTCACCTCCAGAAGGAGGAAATGGGGATCATTCAAAGGCTGCCTTTGTTCTTCGCTCCGGCGACGGATCGCCGGCTCGCCGACCAATACGCCGAACATCGAACGGGTTAGAGCGCCTTCGGCCGATACCGGCACGGGTGTCGGGACGCATACGCGGGCATCGGCGCACGCGGCGTGGGGGCCAGCGAAAGATATTCCGCGTCTTGCCAAGACGCCGGGAACCGGCTATTTGAACGGGTAAGGTTAAGCATTTCGTTGGCGTATCTAGAGAGCTGCTTTCACGCCGAGCCTAGTTACTCCCAGAGATCGTGATACCTGCCATCAGCGTGTTGCCCCGGGGGCGGCACGTCCAACCGACACGCTAAGACACACTAAGAGGAGTAGTTATGGCTACCGGAACAGTGAAATGGTTCAATTCCATGAAGGGTTATGGCTTCATCGCGCCCGACCAGGGCACCGGTGACGCGTTCGTGCACATCTCGGCGGTGGAACGCGCCGGTCTGAGCACCCTTCGCGAGGGCCAGAAGGTCGAATACGAGCTCGTGTCCGGACGGAACGGCAAGACTTCGGCCGAAAATATCGTCGCGCTCGACTGAGCGGACCGAGCGACTGCAAGAGCCCGTCCGACTTCCGGGACGGGCTCTTGTTCGCTCGCCCAGATATCCAATGACAAATCCCAGCAGTCCTCCGGCGACAGGTCCGGCATCGAATGGCGACACTCGGGACGCCGAAAACGGCAATCCGACATCGGCCGCGGATCCGTCGGCCCGCGGCCTCGCCAGGAAATGCGCTTCGTATGGGCGCCCCGACGCCCGGCGCAGCGTCACCCAGCTCCTGACCACCGCCGTTCCGTTCGCCCTGCTATGGACGGCGATGGTGTTCGCTCTCGACATAAGCTACTGGCTCACCCTGTTGCTGGCGGTTCCGGCCGCCGGCTTGCTGGTGCGGTTCTTCATCATCCAACACGACTGTGGCCACGGCTCGTTCTTCAAATCCCGCGCGACCAACGACTTGGTCGGCCGGCTGACCAGCGTCCTCACCGTCACGCCCTACGAATATTGGCGCCGGACCCACGGGATGCACCACGCCACCTCGGGCAACCTGAGCCGTCGTGGGGTCGGCGATATCGATACCCTGACGGTAAAGGAGTATCTCGCGCCCCCCCCCCGGAAGCGACTCGCCTACCGTATTTACCGCAATCCGTTCATCCTGTTCGGCGTCGGCGCCCACTACTGGTTCCTCGTCAAGCACCGGGTGCCGTTCGGCCTGCCGCTGCCGTGGCGTCAGGCGTGGCGCAGCATCGTCGCGACCAACCTCTTGATAGTCGCCGCCGCCACCGGCCTCACAGCCGCCGTCGGTTTCGGGACGCTCCTCCTGGTCCACGTTCCGATCGTCATGATCGCCGTCACCATCGGCGCCTGGCTGTTCTACATCCAGCATCAGTTCGAGGACGCCTACTGGCAGGACGACGCGCACTGGAGCTATCATGACGCGGCGATCAAGGGCAGTTCCTACTATATCCTGCCGAAGATCCTGCAGTGGTTTACCGGCAACATCGGCCTCCACCACATCCATCACCTGTGCAGCAAGATCCCGAACTACCGGCTTCAGGAATGTCTGGACAGCATCCCGGAACTCAAGCATGCGGCGCGGATCAGTCTCAGCGGAAGCTTGAAGTGCGCGAAGCTGGCCTTGTGGGACGAAGACCGGGGCAAGCTCATCGGTTTTCGTCAACTGACGCCCGCTGCGAACGCCGCCTGACGCGCAACCGCGCCATCGGACGCGTTGGCGCGCGCAAGCACTTGGCTGGTTGCTCGAACCAGCCGTGTACCCCTTGTCCGTATTCGGATGAGTCGAGCGGCCGCCCGTTCAGGGCTCGGCCGGGAAACGCCGCCTAGATCCCCCCGCACTCGACGCCGAACGTCCCCCCCGATACGTTGACGTGCACGGCCGTTTCCGGCGACGTGGGCCACGATTTCGTGCAGGCCTTGGCCCAGACGATGAAACGCGATTTGTAGACGGTCAATTCGATATCGGTCGCGTCGGTGGGCACGTCTATGCACTTCTCCTGCCCTATGCCGTACTGGCCGGAGTCCTCCTCGAAGGCTTTGGCGCCTTCTTTGTAGCCAACGGTAAAGTGAGCCTCGGAACCTTTGACGTTGTCGACACAAAAGCCCACGTTCTCCGCCGCGCGGACATCCTGCACCGACAACGACCAAGCCAAAATCACCACAGCGCCGCCTAGGCAACGACTCGCCAATTTCATCATTTCAACCTCCCTGTTTCCCCATGGACGAACGCTGTCGCGTCGCGTCCGGATTGCCCCGCCCCTTCACTTGGCCGGCGCTCCCTCGAGGTCGCGGATCTCCTTCCCGACCGTCAAAAACCGACAGCCGGGCCCAATATCACCCATTCGATCGTCCGGAGAAAAACTTGATCGTCCGCGTGCA
>JAUXFS010000434.1 GCA_030622775.1 Rhodospirillales bacterium
AAGAGGCGTCGGCGGAAACGGCGGGCGGTGCCTCGGCACCGGCTCCGTCCGCCGTCCCGGCAACCGGCGGCGGCGATTCGCTCTCGGCCTTGGGCGCTTCGGTCTCGGTGCTCTCGGCCTCCGCGCTCTCGGCCTCCGCGCTCTCGGCCTGGGGAGATTCGGATAACGTCGCCGTCCGCGGGTCGGGAGCGAGCGCCCAGATCAGGATGGCGACGAGCGCCGCCAGTCCGGCGAACGAGAGAATCAGGGCGCGGGGCGAAAGCCGTTTGTTCATGGCCGTTGTTGTTGCCGGTTGATTAGGGCCTGTTGACGATTAGGATAGCGTCGTGGTTGCACCGGGATGGCGCACGGTCGCCTCGAACTTCCCGGAAGCGATCCTCCGATCTTTAGCATGGCGGTCCCCCGCCCAGGCAAGGGTCTTTTCATAATCACGAACTATTGAAGGTTCGCTTCGAGAAAGAAGCGCTCGGCGCCCTCGTGCAGCGGGGCGCTCAGGCCCTCGGTCGCCATCGCCTTCGGTTGCAGCTTCGCCAGCGCCGGATGGCGCGCCTTGAACGCCGCGAGATCGCCGAACACTGTCTTGACCACGGCGTAGACCATGTCGGCCGGCACCCGGGTGGTCGAGACCACGGTCGCCCTGACGCCGAAGGTCCTGGTTTCGCCGGGAGTCCCCCGGTAGAGGCCGCCGGGAATGGTGACCGGCCGGTAGACGGGATGGTCGGCGACGATCCGGTCGATGATCGGGGCGTCCACTTCGACCAACACCACGTCGCACGACTCGGCCGCGTCGGCCACCGAATCGTTGGGGTGCCCGGCGACGAACACCATGGCGTCGATGTCGCCGCGGCACAGCGACCGGCTCTGTTCCGAGGATTTCATCTCGGCCGCCAGGGAGAAATCGGCGGTGGTCCACCCGAGGGCGTCGAGCACCCGTTCCAGGGTCGCCCGCTGCCCGGATCCGGGATTGCCGATATTGACCCTGCGCCCTTTCAGGTCGGTGAAGCGGGTGATGGCGGAATCGGTGCGGGCGACCACGGTGAACGGTTCCGTGTGCAGGGAGAAGACGGCGCGCAGGTCCTCGAACGGCCCCTCCGCGGCGAAGCGCCCGGCACCCTGGTAGGCGACCCGTTGCCAGTCGGACTGGACGATCGCGAACTCGGTTTCGCCGCGGCGCAGCGGACCGAGGTTGTAGATCGAGCCGCCGCTGGAGCCGACGTGGCAGGCGATACCGAGGTCCGCCCGTTGGGCGTCGACCGATCGGCAGATGGCGGCGCCGGCGGCATAGTAGACGCCGGGGGCGCCGCCGGTGCCAATGGTCATGTAACGCTCGGCGGCGGCGGCGGGCGCCGTGACGAAGGACAGGCCGACGGTCAAGGAGACGGCGGCGGACGCCAGGGCTTGCGGAAACGTCATGACTGCTCTCGTGTGAACGCCGTCGAAACGGATGGAAAGTGAGACCGGCCGCCGCCGCCGTCGGCGGGGACACCGCCGGTCCGCGACCGTCGGTGCAGAGGTAGCGGTATTGGACCCGGATCGTCAACACCCGGGGGCGGGGTTCAGTCGCCGACCCGTTTCAGCGCCGCCTTGATCTGTCGCTCGATCCGGCCGTTCCTGACCCGCATGAACTCCAGTCTCATGCCGTCATAGGTGAGGGTCCGGTCGTAGGTTTGAATGACGTAGTCGCCGTTGTCGGTGATCGTCAGGAGGTTGACGGTCAACGTGTCGCCGGCGAGCCGCGCCCAGGCGTAGGGCTCGCCGTCCGCCGGCCCCTTGGGCGCGGGAGCGCCGGCCGACTCGTTGACGCGCTCGGCCGCGTAGGCGTTGGGGCCGCGCGCGGCCGCGTAGACGTTGGCCCGCCGCGTCGGCTCGAAGTCGATCACCTGCACCTTGGTCTCCGGCGGCTTGCCGGATTTGTGGATGGTCGTTTCCCACTCGACGGTGAAGCCGAAGGCGCCGAGCGGGCGGATGGCGACGCGAAGCTCCCGATTGCGCGCCTCGCCCATCGGCATCAGCGTCCGCCCGACGTACTGGCCGAAGAACGGCTGGATCGCCGCGTCGTTGGACCAGGCGGGGCGGGGGCCCACGGCGAGCGCCAGGAACAACAGGATCAACGCAATCCGCAGCGTTCCGGTGATCTCGTTTCGACGACTTTCGTGACCCATCGGAGGCGCTCCGCTCTCATCGGCCGTGGCGTTCATAGCAACGAGCATTGATATTGGCCCATGACGGCGCGACAGGAAACCGCGAAAACCGGATGCCGGGCCTTGAAACCGGGGCGCGGATGGGCAAACTGGGACGCGGTCGACGGGATCGACAACGGTTGGAAAGGGCTTCCGTTTGTTTTCGACGGTGACAACGTGGGGGGCGACAACGTGGGGATCGGGGGCGGCAAAGGGGACTTTGCTCGCGGTTTTTCTGGCGCTGGTGCTTGTCGCCTGCTCGGCGGAGCGGGAGACCAAGCCGTCGCTGGCCGGGGCGTGCCAGCTCGGCCCGTGCGTCTGCGCCGACACCAAAGCCCTGTTCTGGCAGACCGCCAACACGGTGCCGTTGCTGTGGAGGGAGAACGGCGACGCCTACTGCCCGCCCGACTACGCCCTGCTTCGCGTTCCCAAGAAGAAGAAAAAGAAGCGCTGAGAGCCTGTCCGGACAGGCTCTTACGCTCAGAGATTGATCGTCGTTAGCGACACCGGCGTCCGCAACCCTTCGACGACGACGATCCCACTTTCGGTCACATGGTAGCGCTTGCTGTCCTCGTCGAGATCGAAGCCGATGACGGCTTCGTCGGGGATCGAGACGTTTTTCTCCAGAATGCAGCGGCGCAGCTTGGCGCCGCGGCCGATATCGCAGTTGTCGAAGATGATGCAGCCGTCGATCTCGGCGCCGGCATGCACCCGGATGTTGCGCCCGATGACCGAGTCCTTGATCAGGCCGCCGGAAACGATGCCGCCGCCGCCGATCACCGTGTCGATGGCCTGTCCGCGCCGATCCTTTTCGTTGAACGCGAACTTGGCCGGCGGATCCGAGTAGTTGGCGGTGCGCACCGGCCATTCCCGATTGAACAGATTGAGCTCCGGATCGATGGAGCGGATATCCATGGAGGCCTCGTA
>JAUXFS010000450.1 GCA_030622775.1 Rhodospirillales bacterium
GACGCCGCGCTATCTCGGCAAGCTGTTCGATGCCAAGACCCGCATTGGCGCCTCGCGCCTTTCACAGATCATTTCGACCGCGGTCTACATAATCTTCGTCGCCCTGGCCCTGCCGCTGGTGGTCAAGCTCGACGGCAAGTACGACGACAACAGCCTGATCGCGCTGGCCGGCTTCGCCTCCGCCCTTCTGGTCGCGCCGCTGATCATCGCCGCCGCCATGAGCCAGTTTTCGGCGGCCGTGGCCGACACCTTTTCCGCCATCGGCAACATGGAGGAGATGACGCACGGGCACCTGAAGGCGAAATGGGGCTACCTTTTCGTCGGTGGCGGCGCCCTGGCGCTGACCTGGTCGGCCGATACCTTCGAGATCCTGGCGCTGGCCTCGCGGGCCTTCGCCTTCTACTACACCCTGCAATGCCTGGTGGCGATCAGCGTCAGCCGCTCGACGGTCCAACGCGCCGCCTTCGCCGCCGTCGCCTCGGCCCTCGCCTTCATCACCGTGTTCGCGGTGCCGGCCGGCTGATACCAACCTGCGCGCTTCCGCAACGGACCCCGGCGGGTCGATCGCTTTTTCAAGCTCGGCCGGATCGGGGCGGATGATATGAGGCGCCTCCTCAAGAGGACATGATGGACAAATCACCTTTCCAATTCGCGGGGACCGATCGTGATTAGGACGCCAACCCTTCACAGCCTCCGCCGCTCGCGCTTTCTTTTTCTCCTGGTTGCGGTGGTGTTGCTGTTGCTCGTCTCGCCCATACTCGAAGACAGCCCGCTGCACCGGGCGTACCTGATCGTCCTGTTTGCCCTCGTCGCCCTCTCCGCGGTCCGGATCGCCAGCAACCGGCGCAGTCACAGGATCGTCGCCCTGGCCCTCGGCGTTCCCTGGCTGGTGCTCAGCCTGTCGGCTCTGGTTTGGCCGGGGAGCATCCCCGAGGTCGGTGCATATATCCTGTTCGTTGCCTTGAACACGTACGCGTTGGGGATCGTCTTGGGCGCCGTCGTCGGCGCCGAGGAGGTCGATTTCGATATTCTTCTGGGGGCGGCTTCGGCCTACCTGCTGCTCGCGATCATCTGGACGGCTTCCTACCAGGTCATTCACCAGTTGGACCCCGAGGCATATTCCCTGGTCCACGGCGAGGCCCGGCCCTATTTTCATCAGTTTCTGTATTTCAGTTTGGTGACATTGACGACGCTCGGCTACGGAGACATCACGCCGCTCAGCCCCTTCGCCCAAATCTGGTCGACCCTGGAGGCCGTCGTCGGCACCCTCTACATCGCCCTCCTGGTCGCCCGCCTCGTCGGCATGTATCAGAGCCAACGTTCGCGCCTGCGGAAACCCGGATAGTTCTTCGGGTCGGTTGGAGGAGAACCATGCGCAAAGCGGCCGCCCTTGCCTTGTTGTTCGTCCTGATGACCGCGTTCGCCGTGCCGGCGCGGGCGGCCAAGGACGAGTTGGTCATCGGCATCACCCAGTTTCCGTCGACCTTCCACCCCAACATCGATTCGATGCTGGCCAAGTCCTACGTGCTCGGAATGACCCGGCGGCCGTTCACCGTGTTCGACGCCGACTGGCAACTGGTATGCATGCTGTGCACCGAGCTGCCGACCATCGAAAACGGCCTCGCGGCGCCGGAGACGACCCCCGACGGCAAGCAGGGAATCGCCGTCACCTACACCATCCGCCCCGACGCCCGATGGGGCGACGGCACCCCGATCACCACCCGCGACGTGGTGTTCACCTGGGAGGTCGGCCGTCATCCGAGAAGCGGGGTGATCCCCAAGGAATTCTACCGCAGCCTCTACAAAATCGACGTCGAGGACGACAACACCTTCACCCTCCACTTCGACAAGCTGACCTTCGACTACAACGCGATCAACGCCTTCGACCTGCTGCCGGCGCACCTGGACGAAGCGGCGTTCGCCGAGCCCGAGGCCTACCGCCACCGCACCCTCTACGAGACCGACACCACCAACCCCGGGCTGTGGTTCGGCCCCTACCGCATCGCCGAGGTGGTCCCGGGCTCGCACGTGGTGCTCGTCGCCAGTCCCACCTGGTGGGGCGACAAACCGCGGTTCGATCGCATCGTCGTCCGGGTGATCGAGAACACCGCGGCGTTGGAGGCCAACCTGCTCTCCGGCGCCATCGACATGATCGCCGGCGAGCTGGGGTTGACCATCGACCAGGCGCTGGCGTTCGAGAAGCGCCACGCCGACCGCTTCGACATCAGCTACAAGCCCGGCCTCGCCTACGAGCACATCGACCTCAACCTCGACAACCCGATTCTCGCCGACCGGCGGGTGCGCCGCGCCCTGCTCCACGGCCTCGATCGCCGGGCGATCAGCGACAAGCTGTTCGCCGGCCGCCAGCCGGTCGCCGACAGCAACGTCAATCCCCTCGACTGGATCCATGCCGACGACACCCCCCGCTACGCTTTCGACCCCGAAAAGGTGGCGGCGCTGCTCGACGAAGCCGGCTGGAGCACGGGCAAGGACGGCGTCCGCCGCAACGCCGCCGGCGAGCCGCTGACCATCGAGATCATGACCACCGCCGGGAATCGTACTCGTGAGCTGGTCGAGCAGGTGCTGCAGAGCCAGTGGAAACAACTCGGCATCGACGCCCGCATCCGCAACCAGCCGGCGCGGGTGTTCTTCGGCCAGACGGTGAGCGAACGCAAGTTCCCGGCGATGGCGATGTTCGCCTGGATCAGCGCGCCGGAAAGCGTGCCGCGCACCACCCTGCACTCCGACCACATCCCGACGCCCGACAACAACTGGGCCGGCCAGAACTACACCGGGTTCAAAAATGTGGAGATGGACGCGCTGATCGAACAAATCGAAGTCGAGCTCGACCGCGAAAAACGCCGCGAGCTATGGCGCCGCCTCCAGCACATCTACGCCGAGGAGCTCCCCGCCCTCCCCCTCTATTTCCGCGCCAACCCCTACATCCTGCCCAAATGGCTGACCAACCTCCGCCCCACCGGCCACCAGTAAGTCGGAGGCCAAGCGGTCTTAGGAA
>JAUXFS010000201.1 GCA_030622775.1 Rhodospirillales bacterium
CGCCGTCGGCAGCGAAGCCGTCGTCCTAGGACGGAGCCCCGGCGACCTCGTCGTCCTTTCGGCCGCGGATACCGAACTCGCCTGCCTGGCGGCGGCGCGGGCGAGGCTGCCGGAGCACGGCTTTCCCAGCCTGCGGCTCGCCAGCCTCCTTCATCTCGGCCACAACATGTCGGTGGACCTCTACGTCGAGAACACTCTCGCCCGGGCCGGTCTCGTCGTCGTCCGGCTGCTCGGCGGCCGCGGCTACTGGCCCTATGGTGTCGAGCAGGTGTCGGCGGCGTGCCGGGAGCGGGATATTCCCGTCGCCTTCCTTCCCGGCGACGATCAGCCGGATCCGGAGCTGACGGGCTATTCGACCGTTTCGCGGGAGGCCGGGCACCGGCTGTGGCAGTACTGCGTCCACGGCGGCGTCGACAACGCCCTGGACTTCCTCAGGTTCGCCGCGTCGCTGCTCGGCACGGAAAGCGAATGGCTGGAGCCACGGCCGTTGCTGCGCGCCGGCCTCTACTGGCCGGGACGGGATCGCTGCGATCTCGAAGCGGTGCGGGCGCACTGGCAGGCGGACCGGCCGGTGGCGGCGCTGACCTTCTATCGGGCGCTGGTCCAGGCCGGCAACCTGAAAGCGGTGGACGCCCTGGTCGAGGGCCTGGCCGAGGCGGGGTTGAACCCGCTGCCGATCTTCGTCGCCAGCCTAAAGGATCCGGTGGCGGCGGCGACCCTGGAGAACATCCTCGCCGAGGCGCCGCCCGACGTGGTCGTCAACGCCACCGGCTTTTCTGTCTCCGCCCCTGGCCGAGACAAGGCGGCAACCCCGTTCGATGCCTGGGATTGCCCGGTGTTGCAGGCCGTGTTCGCCGGCAGTAACGAGGCCGACTGGCGCAGCGGCACCCGCGGGCTGACCGGCCGCGACATCGCCATGAACGTCGCCCTTCCCGAGGTCGACGGCCGGATCGTCAGCCGCGCGGTCTCGTTCAAGGGTCTGCGGCGCCGCGACCCGCTGACCGAAACCGACATTGTCGACTACCAGCCGGTGCCCGACCGCGTCGCCTTCGTCGCCCGGCTGGCCGCCAACTGGGCCGGGCTGCGGCGGACGCCGGCGACCGACCGCCGCATCGCCCTGGTACTCGCCAACTACCCCAATCGCGACGGCCGGCTCGGCAACGGCGTCGGCCTCGACACGCCGGCCGGCACCGTCAACGTGCTGCGGGCGATGCGCGTCGCCGGCTACCGGGTCGAGGATATTCCGGCCGACGGCAACGCCCTGGTCGAGCGCCTGGCGGCGGGGCCGACCAACGACGTCCGCGCTCTCGCCGGCCGGGAAATCCGCGAGACCCTGTCGCTGGCCGACTACTCGGTCTTTTTCTCCGGCCTGCCGCGGGCGGTGCAGGACAAAATCTACGAGCGTTGGGGTTCGCCCGAACGCGATCCTTTTTTCATTCCCGGCGAGCTGGATTGCGGACGCTTCGCCGTATCCGCCTTTCGCTGCGGCAATGTGGTCATCGGGCTGCAGCCGGCGCGCGGCTATAATATCGACCCGACGTCCAGCTATCACGACCCGGACCTGCCGCCGCCCCACGGCTACATGGCCTTCTACGCCTGGCTGAGGGACTCGTACCACGCCCATGCGGTCGTCCACATGGGTAAGCACGGCAATCTCGAATGGCTGCCCGGCAAGGCGCTGGCACTGTCCGCCGAATGCTTCCCCGAGGCGGCGTTCGGTCCGCTTCCCCATCTCTACCCGTTCATCGTCAACGATCCGGGTGAAGGCACCCAGGCCAAGCGCCGCGCCCAGGCGGTGATCGTCGACCACCTGACCCCGCCGATGACCCGCGCCGAGAGCTACGGCCCGTTGCGCGATTTGGAGCAACTGGTCGATGAATATTACGAGGCCGCCGGAGTGGATCCGCGCCGCTTGCGGGTGCTGACCGAGGAAATCCTGTCGTTGTGCCGGGCCACCGGCCTCGACGACGACTGCGGCATCAACGACGACGACGACCAGGATCAGGCGCTGTCCAAGCTCGACAACACGCTTTGCGAACTCAAGGAGATGCAGATCCGCGACGGCCTCCACGTGTTCGGCGAGTCGCCGAAGAATGAACTGCTTCGAGATCTGCTGGTGGCGCTGGCGCGAACGCCGCGGGGCACCGGCAAAGATGGCGACGCGTCGCTGTTGAGAGCGCTCGCCGGGGATCTGAGCCTCGCTTTCGATCCGCTCGACTGCGAGATGGCGGCGCCGTGGGGTGGGCCTCGGCCGGAAATCCTGACCGCCGGCGCTCCGTGGCGCACCAACGGCGACACGGTGGAGCGCCTGGAAGGACTCGCCGCGGCGCTGGTTGCCGGCGAGTGCGCCGTGGGGTCGTCATGGACGCGGACGCTGGCGGTGCTGGCGGAGATCGACGAGCGCATCCGTCCGGCGGTCGAGGCGTGCGGAGAGGCCGAGCTCAACGGTTTGCTGACCGGCCTCGACGGCCGTTTCGTCCAGCCGGGACCGTCCGGAGCGCCGACCCGCGGCCGGCCCGATGTGCTGCCGACGGGACGCAACTTCTATTCGATCGACACCCGCACCGTGCCGACGCCGGCGGCCTGGACCCTGGGCTGGAAGTCGGCGGGATTGCTGATCGAGCGCTATGCCCAGGACAACGGCGCCTGGCCGCGCACCCTGGCGCTCACCGCCTGGGGCACCAGCAACATGCGTACCGGCGGCGACGACATCGCCCAGGCGCTGGCGCTGATGGGGGTGCGGCCGACCTGGGATTCGGCGTCGCGGCGGGTGACGGGATTCGAGATTTTGCCGCTCGACATCCTCGACCGGCCGCGGGTGGACGTGACGCTGAGGATCTCGGGGTTCTTCCGCGACGCGTTCCCGGGGCTGATCGACCTGTTCGATTCGGCGGCCCGCGCCGTCGCCGCCCTCGACGAGCCGGAAGCCGACAATCCCCTCGCCGCCAGGGTGCGGGACGAAAGCGAACGGCTTGTCGCCGCCGGCACCGGCGCGGACGAGGCGGCGGTGCTTGCCGGCTGTCGGGTGTACGGCTCCAAGCCCGGGGCCTATGGCGCCGGGTTGCAGGCGCTGATCGACGAGCGCGGCTGGCGGACCGACGCCGACCTGGCCCGCGCCTATGTCGCCTGGGGCGGCTACGCCTACGGCGCCGGCACGGAAGGCCGGCCGGCCCACGGCCTGTTCGAGACCCGGTTGCGGAACGTCGAGGCGGTGGTGCAGAACCAGGACAATCGGGAGCACGACATCCTCGATTCCGACGACTACTACCAGTTCGAGGGCGGCATCACCGCCGCCGTCCGCGTGCTTTCGGGCACCCAGCCCACGGTTTACCACGCCGACCATTCCCGGCCGGAGACGCCCCGGATCCGCACCCTCGACGAGGAGGTCGCGCGGGTCGTCCGCGCCCGGGTGGTCAATCCCAAGTGGATCGCCGGCGTCATGCGTCACGGCTACAAGGGCGCGTTCGAGATGGCCGCCACCGTCGACTACCTCTTCGCCTTTGCCGCCACCGCCCGGTGCGTCAAGGATCACCATTTCGATGCCGTATTCGACGCCTATCTGAACGACGTCGACGTTCGCCGCTTTCTCGCCGAGAACAACCCGGCGGCGCTCAGGGAAATGAGCGAGCGGCTGCTGGAAGCTCAGGAGCGGGGGCTCTGGCGGCCGCGGCTCAACAGCTCGTATCCGATTTTGACGGAGCTTGCCGGAAAAGAGGCGGTGGAATGACCGCGACACGTCGCGGGGTGGACTTTCGGCCGCGATTCGCAATTTGTGCACGGGTGTGTCGACCTACCCGGTCGAACAAGAACCATCGGGAGGGAGAGTAAATGACGACGGAACAAGACCTTAACCGCCGCCACGCGGAAAAGATGGCGAAGAAGAAAGCGGCGCGCGATAAGATTCTCGCCACCAAGACAGAGGAGCGGGGCCTTCTCATCGTTCACACCGGCAAGGGCAAGGGAAAGACAACGGCCGCCATGGGACTCGCGATGCGATGCATCGGGCACGGCATGAAGGTCGGTATCGTTCAGTTCGTCAAGGGTGTGTGGCACACGGGCGAACGGGACGTACTTACCAAGTTCCCGGATCTCTGCGTGATCAGGGCCATGGGCGAGGGCTTCACCTGGGACACCCAGGATCGCCAGCGCGATCTCGCCGCCGCCGCCCGCGCCTGGGAGACGGCCAAGGAGATGATGGCCGATCCGTCCTATCGGATGCTGATCCTGGACGAGTTGAACATCGTTCTCAGGTACGGCTATCTGCCGGTGGAAGAGGTGCTGGAGGCCCTGAAGTCCAAACCCCGGAACCTGCACGTGGTGGTCACCGGCCGCAACGCCAAGGAAGAGCTGATCGAGGCTGCCGATCTGGTGACCGAGATGACCCAGGTCAAGCACCCGTTTCGCTCCGGCGTCAAGGCGCAGGTGGGGGTGGAATTCTAACCATGGCCGGCGGCGGGGAGACCTGGGCTTGTTCGGCCGCGGAGGGAGTCGTCAACAATGGTTAAGCCGTTCAAGCTGGTGCTGCTCGTTCTAGTCGCTCTCGGGTTTTCGGCCTGCGTCAAGAACGTGCCGTTGAAAAGCGAGGCCGAAACGCTGGTCGACCAAGCCCGTTGGACCGTCGAGATGTTTAAGGAGCGGGGCGAGGAGCCGGACCTGGCATTTCGTGCCGCAATGAAAGATGCCCACGGCATCGTTGTCTTCCCGGGAGCGATCAAAGGCGCGTTCTTCTTCGGCGCCGAGGGCGGCAACGGCGTGCTCGTTGCTCGCGACCAAACCGGCAAGTGGGGATACCCCGCTTTCTATACCATGGGTGCCGGCAGCTTTGGCCTGCAGATCGGCGCCGAAGCGTCGGAGATCGTTCTGGTGTTGCGCACGCCGGAGGCGCTGGAGGCGGTGGTCAAGCATCAGGGCAAGCTCGGCGGCGACATCCAGATGACCATGGGCCAGATCGGCGCCGGCTTGGAAGCGGCGACCACCAC